>JANNFW010000770.1:0-1529 GCA_031380235.1 Rhodoferax sp.
CCGGCTTTCACACCACCACCACCACCCAGCGCAGCCGTGTGCAAAGTGGCGAAGACATGATGCTCCTGCCCCGCGTTCGGGTGGTGAACAATACCCTGCGGCCCGCACTGTGGCTAAAGGTCGCGACGGGCTATGAGG
This sequence comes from Rhodoferax sp., assembly GCA_031380235.1. Lineage (GTDB taxonomy): Bacteria > Pseudomonadota > Gammaproteobacteria > Burkholderiales > Burkholderiaceae_C > JANYCG01. The sequence continues at coordinate 139 of JANNFW010000770.1, forward strand.
ATCGGCGGCGGTCGTGAATGGGGACGCTGATTTAGCCTCCGATGCGGTTGGGCAGCCGCCTCCAAAGCGCCTGAAGATTGCTGTACTCAACCGCGTCTTCTCGCCCACTGGTGGTGGCGCAGAACGTTATTCCATCGCACTGGTTGAGCAACTTGCGCTGCGTCAGGAGATTCACGTGTTCGCCCAGCAGATCGACCACCACTGGCCCGGCGTGGTCTATCACCGCGTCTCACAGCCCCTCAAGCGCCCGCGCTGGATCAATCAGCTCTGGTACGCCACCGCCACCTGGTGGGCCACACGAACAGGTTTTGATGTCGTTCACTCGCATGAAAACACCTGGCACGGGCAGGTGCAGACGGTGCATGTGCTGCCCATCGAACATAACCTGTTTCGTGGGCGCGTGGGCCGTGCGCGCGCCTTGCGCTGGCTCAAGGTGCTGACCAGCCCGCGTCTGCTCGTGTACCTGGCGCTGGAGCGCGCGCGCTATGCCGCGCAAGCGGGGCGCGTGCTGGTCGTCACGTCCCAGGCGCTGCACCGTGTGATGGCCCAGACTCACCCCAGCACGATGCCGATGCTGCGCCTGCTGACACCCGGCGTGGCTGCGGTGCCGGGCAAGGCCACACCCGGTAAGCAACACAGCGCCCGTCAAAGCCTCGGTCTGCCGCTGCATCAGATCTGCATCTTGCTGGTGGGCAACGACTACCGCAAGAAAGGTCTGAAGACCCTGCTGGAGGCGCTGGCGCAGCTGGGAGGCGACGCGGTCGTCGCCGTGGTCGGCAACATCGCACACGCGCAGGGCTTCAAAGCGCAAATCAAATCGCTCGGGTTGGACGGCAGAGTTTTCTTCTTGGGCGCATTGAACGACGTGACCCCGGCCTACCAAGCTGCAGATGTCCTGGCCCACCCCACCCTGCAAGACACCTTCGCCATGGTCGTCCTTGAAGCGATGGCGCACGGTTTGCCTGTCGTCGTCAGCGATGAGGCGCACTGTGGCATTGCGGAGTTGCTGACCGATGGCAACAACGCGCTGATTCTGAAAGACCCGCGCGATGCCATCGAGTTGTCGTCGCATTTGCGCAGCTTGCTTCAGAATCCGCACCGACGCGAGCACCTAAGCAAGGGCGCCATCACGTTCGCGCAGTCGCATCAGTGGGCAGGCATCGCGCAGGTGCAGGAGGCGCTGTATTTGGATAGTTTGCCGAAAAATTAACTCTAAGGTTAATTATTGGAAAAAATAGTCCGAAAAAGCGAATTTTTTTATCAAAATAGCGCTCCAGCTCTCGTATAACATGCATAAGCAGCTATATTTAGCATAGTAAAGTAGTGCCTTATCGAGAACTATGCTTGCCGCTAAACTTTCGGTGTGCAATTTCGATGATTTGCTGATCGCC
>JANNFW010000032.1:0-2248 GCA_031380235.1 Rhodoferax sp.
AACTACTCAAGCACCCAGTTGATCGGTGCGTTGTAAGACATTTGCGTCGCCAAGCCGTTGCGCTTGCCGGGCACGTAACGCCAGCGCATCACGGCGGCGTAAGCGGCGGCGTCGAGGCGGTCAAAGCCGCTGGATTTCACCAACCGCGCGCTGATGGGCAGGCCATCAATCCCTATCAGTACGCTGTGAATCACCTGGCCCTGCTCGCCTAGTCGCTTGCTCATCGCTGGGTAAATTGGTCGGGGGTTTTGCAAATAATCTGCGTCGGTTGACGGAAGCTCCACGCGCGGCGCGGGTGGCGGTGGGGCAGGGGCGGGCGCAGGTTCTGGCGTGTTGGCAACCGCCGCCGTGATGGGTGGGGCGGGCGGTTGCGCGGTCAACACGCCGACGGGTGCATTGGCGGACGGCGTGGGGTCGACTATTGCCATCAACTGAGGCGGCGGCGGTGGGGTAGGGGCCTTGGTCTTGACGAGGGGCTGGGCTACCGGCTCAGGCGGTTTTGGCGGCGGGGGCGTTTCTTTAGGGGTCGGCGGTTCGATGAACTCGCTCAGCATTTCAACCGGAACGAGGACTTCGACCGCACGGCGCAACAGCCCGCTTTGCAAGGCCCACAGCGCCATCACGTGAAAGCTCAACACACTGATGACGATAGCCGCGTTGCGGCTCATTCCGCGGTTGGCGGCGCTGACCATCATGGACGGCGAACTACCAGCCAGGCGCACACCAGCACCAAAATGACGCTGCCTGCCAGCACTGCGAATGCGGTCAACGTATCCATGATGATTGCTGTGATTTCAGGTCAACAAAATGGATGGCAGCGACGGGCGCTGACGCACAACATTGCGCCACAATATCCCGCGCGCATGGCTCGCACTGGCCGCATTGCGTGGCGACCCCGAGCTCAAACTGGATATCGTCAAACTCCATGCCCGCGCGTGCGTGGCGGGCGATCTCGCGGTCGGAGATTCTTTTGCAAACACAAACAATCATTTGGATATTCCTGTTGCTTCGTCGCGAATTTAGAGGGCCAAAAACTTAATGAGCGAATTATAAATACAAATCGTTCTCATTTGCGATGTTTCATCAATGTTACGTATCCGCCCACATCCGCAACAGGTTGTGATAGACGCCTGTGAGCGCCGTGGTTTCATCGGTCTCGCCATTCGCTTGGCGAAGCGCCAGCAGGTTCATGTCCAGCTCATACAGCAGGCGGCGCTGCTCATCGCTGCGCACCATACTTTCTATCCAGAAAAAGCAGGCCAGCCGATGCCCGCGTGTGACGGGCTTGACCTGGTGCAGGCTGGTGCCGGGGTAAAGCACCAGATGGCCTGCGGGCAGCTTCACGCTTTGCTCGCCATAGGTGTCAGCCATGCACAGCTCGCCGCCGTCGTAGTCTTGCGGATCGTTCAAGAACAGCGTGCAGGAGATGTCGGTGCGGACGCGCTGGCCAGTGCCTGGTTGGTACCGCACTGCACTGTCGATGTGCTTGCCGTAGGCGTTGCTGGCACCGCCGTAACGGTTCAGCCGGGGCGGGAAGATGCGCTTGGGCAACGTGGCGGAGAAGAAATTCGGCTTGCGCTCCAGCCCTTGCAGCACCATCTCGCGAATGGCGCGAGCGGGCGCGCTGTCATGCGGCAGCTGCTCGTTGTTTTTAACCTGGCGCGCCTGCTCGCCCGCGCCGGGTTTGCCGTCCTCCCATGCCACCCCGTGCAGGAGCTTGCGGACCTCTGCAAGCTCCTCGGGGGTCAGGACATCTTCAATGACCAGCAACATGACGCGCGCAGAAACTGATCAGAACTTGGCCGTGAGGCTGACCTGCAAGTTGCGACCCGCGCCGGGCACATAGTGGCCCCGATAGAGAGAATCGCCATACAGCGTGTTGGCTACGTTGTTCAAATTGCCTTTCACGGTGAAGCGGCTGTTGATGATGTATTCCGCCATCAAATCGACCGTGGTGAAGGCTGGGGCTTCCCACGCAGGCGCGGTGGTGTCCGCAGGCGCTTGGGCGCTCCGGAAGTTGATGCCACCGCCAAAACGGAACTGCGGCGTGAGCTGGTAGGTGCTCCATACCGTGCCGCTGTGCACCGGCGAGAGGCCAGGGCGATCTCCCTCGCGGTTGCCCACCAGGGTGGCGGTGCTGGCCGCTACATCCACCACGGCTTCGGGCATCCACATGTAAGAGCCGTAGATTTCCCATTGGCTGTTGATGCGGCCTGTTACGTCCACTTCGAAGCCCGCGCTGTGGCGC
>JANNFW010000062.1:0-15165 GCA_031380235.1 Rhodoferax sp.
TTTGAGCAGATTGGATGCATCCAGCGTGCCGCCTGATGCTGCTCCCGCGCCAATCAAGGTATGGATTTCATCGATGAACAAAATGCCATTCGGCTTGTCTTTCAGCGATTTCAAAACGCCTTTCAAGCGCTGCTCAAAATCGCCCCGGTACTTGGTGCCGGCGAGCAACGCGCCCATGTCCAGCGAATAAACGACAGAGTCCGCCAGAATTTCAGGCACCTCTTTTTGCGTGATGCGCCAAGCCAGGCCTTCGGCAATCGCGGTTTTACCCACACCAGCCTCACCCACCAGCAGCGGGTTGTTCTTGCGGCGACGGCACAGGATTTGAATCACGCGCTCGACTTCGTACTCGCGGCCGATCAGCGGGTCAATTTTGCCGTCCTTGGCCAGTTGATTCAGGTTCTGGGTGTACTGCTCAAGCGGGCTTTGTTTTTCGTTTTTCTCCGCCCCACCCTCTTCATTTTCAGCTTGGCTCTCGCCGGATTTAACCGGCTCGGGCGGATCACTCTTTTTGATGCCGTGGGCGATGAAGTTGACGACATCCAGGCGGGTTACGCCCTGCTGGTGCAAGTAATAAACCGCGTGCGAATCCTTCTCGCCAAATATCGCCACCAGCACATTCGCGCCAGTCACTTCCTTCTTGCCGCTGCCCGTGGACTGCACGTGCATGATGGCACGCTGGATCACGCGTTGGAACCCGAGCGTGGGCTGTGTGTCCACATCATCAGAGCCCGCCACTTGTGGCGTGTTGTCCTTAATGAAGTTGGCCAGCGACTTGCGCAGGTCATCGATATTGGCTGAGCAAGCGCGCAGTACCTCGGCGGCGCTGGGGTTGTCCAGCAAGGCCATGAGCAAATGCTCAACCGTGATGAACTCGTGGCGCTGCTGGCGCGCCTCAACAAACGCCATGTGCAAACTAACTTCCAATTCCTGGGCAATCATGTGATTTCCTTCTCGTTGCTTGACGTTTCTAAACTACTGACAAACTTACAACTAACTGTAATCCGATTTCAAAACCTTTTGGGGTTGATTGACTATCTAGGGTCATCCCCTTAAAACTCAACCGGCTCGCTCACACATTTCAGGGGATGCCCAGCCTTGTTGGCCGCCTCCAGCACCTGATCAACCTTGGTGGCTGCAACATCCTTTGAATAAACGCCGCACACACCTTTTCCGTCCAGGTGAATTTTCAACATGATTTGAGTGGCGGTTTCCATATCCTTGCTGAAAAACTCCTGGATCACCACCACCACAAACTCCATGGGCGTGTAGTCGTCATTGAGCATGACGACCTGGTACATCTGGGGTGGTTTGGTCTTCTGCGTGCGCCGCTCCAGCACAACGGTGCCGCCCTCATCCGGGTCGGCAGGTCGCGCAATGGGTGCAGGCGGCGCTGGGGGTCTTTCGGGTGTTTTCGTTGCCATTTATTGATTCTATCGAGCGCGGCCAAGCTTTGTCGCACTGGGTTGAATTGGTGTCAACTTTTGCACATTCAAGCTCGAACAATGAAAAAACCGCCACAACTTTCAATTGCAGCGGTTTCAGAAGTTTGAACCCGTCAACGCCCAGTGCGTTGCGAGACGGGTACGAGTGCAAGGCGCTACGACGAAGGCAGTGCTACTGCACGACGAGGAGTTGCAACGCCGCAATCGTGCCCGTATCGCGGCGCAATGGGTGTTGACTACATGTGATCAATCATGACTTGGCCGAAGCCCGAGCAACTGACCTGCGTCGCGCCCTCCATCAAGCGCGCAAAGTCATAAGTGACTTTCTTGCTCAAGATCGACTTTTCCATCGAGCTGATGATCAAGTCAGCCGCCTTCGTCCACCCCATGTGGCGCAGCATCATCTCAGCGGAGAGGATTTCAGAGCCAGGATTGACGTAGTCTTTACCCGCGTACTTGGGCGCGGTGCCGTGCGTGGCTTCAAACATGGCGATTGTGTCGCTCAGGTTTGCGCCGGGCGCAATGCCAATGCCGCCAACCTGCGCCGCGAGTGCGTCAGACACGTAATCGCCATTCAGATTGAGTGTGGCAATCACGCTGTATTCAGCGGGGCGCAACAGGATTTGCTGCAAGAACGCATCGGCAATGCTGTCTTTGACGATGATCTCTTTGCCCGTCTTGGGGTTTTTGAACTTCATCCACGGGCCGCCGTCGATCAGCTCGGCACCAAATTCTCTGGCCGCCAGCGCGTACGCCCAATCACGGAAGCCACCTTCGGTGAACTTCATGATGTTGCCCTTGTGCACGATGGTCAGGCTGGGCTTGTCGTTGTCAATGGTGTACTGCAAGGCCTTGCGCACCAAGCGTTCGGTGCCTTCGATCGACACGGGCTTGATACCGATGCCGGAGGTGTTGGGAAAACGGATCTTCTTCACGCCCATCTCGTCTTGCAAGAATTTAATGAGCTTCTTGGCTTTGTCGGACTCGGCCTCGAACTCAATGCCGGCGTAGATGTCTTCAGAATTCTCGCGAAAGATCACCATATTCGTTTTGTGCGGCTCCTTCACGGGCGAAGGCACGCCGGTGAAGTACTGAATAGGCCGCAGGCAAACGTAAAGATCCAACTCTTGGCGCAGCGCAACGTTGAGTGAACGAATGCCACCACCCACGGGCGTGGTCAACGGGCCTTTGATCGAGACGACATAGTCTTTGACGGCATGCAGGGTTTCTTCAGGCAGCCAGACGTCGGGGCCGTAAATATTGGTCGACTTCTCACCGGCATACACCTCCATCCAATGGATCTTCTTGGCACCACCATAGGCCTTGGCCACTGCGGCATCGACTACTTTCAGCATTACCGGCGTGATGTCGAGACCCGTACCGTCGCCTTCAATGAACGGAATGATCGGCTGATCCGGCACATTGATCGAATTGTCCGCATTGACGGTGATTTTTTTGCCTTCTGAGGGCACTTTGATGTGTTTGTACATATGGAAATACCTGCTGTGGCCCTAGGTTGAAGACAACTTTTGATTCTAGCGTTAAAAAAAATGGGAACTTTGTCAACCGACGGTAAACGACCCCCGTTACGGATGAGCCTTCTGGTTTATCAGGAGGGAAACTTCCAAACTGCTTCTTTTCACTTTTACCTAGGAATCTCAAAATGAACAAAGTTCTCGCCACCCTGATCGCCGGTCTGTTCTCTGCCGCTGCTTTCGCTCAAGCTACCGCTCCTGCTGCACCTGCTGCTGCCAAGCCAGTTGCTGCTGCCGTTGCTGCACCTGCTGCCGCTCCAGTTGCCGCTGCACCTGCTGCCGCTCCAGCCGTCAAGGCCGTTGCCGACACGAAGACCGACAAAGCTGCTGATGCCAAAAAAATGAAGATGGAAAAAGCTGCTGAAGCCAAGAAAATGAAGGCTGAGAAAGCTGCCGCTGCCAAGGCTGCCCGCGCTGAGAAAGCCGCTGCCAAGAAAGCAAAAATGGCTGACAAGCCAGTTGCCAAGAAGTAATTCTTGAAGCTCTAAAAAAAAACCCGCCTCGGCGGGTCTTTTTTTTGCCCGGTCATTTTGAGACATGAGTTTTTAGTGTTGATTCACAATTGAGCCATGAAATACGCCGCTACGTCACTCGCCGTGTCATTGATCACCCTGTGCACATCCGCCAGCGCCCAAGACGGGCCGCAACTCGACTTGCCGCGCGCCAAGTTGTCAGCAGGTGTTCATCAAATCAGCGCGCAAGTCGCGCAAACGCCAAACCAGCGCAGCACCGGCCTGATGTTTCGCAAGGAAATGCCCCAGGGCGAGGGAATGCTGTTCATCTTCGAGCAGGCGGGCATGCAATGTTTCTGGATGAAAAACACACTGATACCGCTGACCGCCGCTTTCGCCGCCGACAACGGCGAAATCGTGAACTTGGTGGACATGCAGCCCCACTCCGAGGCGCCCCACTGCTCCACCAAGCCGGTGCGCTACGTGCTCGAGATGAACCAGGGCTGGTTCGCCAAGAAAGGCGTGAAGGCGGGCGCAAAGCTCAGCGGGGAGCCTTTCACCCGTTAGATTGTCGCGTTCAGGCGAAGTTTTTCTCGGCGAAGCCCCAGTTAACCAGGTTGGACAAAAAGGTCTCGACAAATTTGGGACGCATGTTGCGATAGTCAATGTAATAGGCGTGCTCCCACACGTCCACTGTCAGCAGCGCTTTGTCGGCGGTGGTCAAAGGTGTACCAGCAGCGCCGGTGTTGACGATGTCCACTGTGCCGTCCGGCTTCTTGACCAGCCAGGTCCAGCCCGAGCCGAAATTGCCCACGGCTGATTTCACAAACGCTTCCTTGAATGCGGCATACGTGCCCCACTTCGCGTTGATAGCAGCCGCCAGCGCGCCGGAGGGCTCGCCACCGCCAGCGGGCTTCATACAGCTCCAGAAAAACGTGTGATTCCAGATTTGAGCGGAGTTGTTGTACACACCGCCACTGGACTTTTTGATGATCTCTTCCAAGGTCATCGACTCAAACTCGGTGCCTTTTTGAAGGTTGTTGAGATTGGTCACGTAGGCATTGTGGTGCTTGCCGTGGTGGTACTCGAGCGTTTCCTTGGAGTAGTTGGGTGCCAATGCGTCAATGGCGTAAGGCAATGCGGGCAGAGTGTGTTCCATGATTTCCTCGTGTGGGGTTGGGTTTGCGGGTGAAAACCAAATTGATTGTAGAAACTTTATCGACCAGCACTCAGCACCTCGAGATCAACCGTTCCGTCAGCAAGGGTTGCGCTCAAGGCTTGACCCGGTTGAGTTTGCAAAACGCTGGTCACAGTTCGCCCCTGTGAATCTCGCAGCCATGCATAGCCACGCTGCAAGACGAGGCTGGGATCCAGCAGCCCCAGACGCAACGCCAATTGCTCCAACTTGTCGTTGCGGCGCGTCAAGTCTCGCTGCGTGCTTTGCGAATGGTTGAACGCCAGCAGTTGGAGCTTCAGGCTCTGCCGCTGGGCAACCTGCTGCACCGATGCTTTGATCTGCTGCGCCTTCGCCGCCAACGCAACGCGCGCTTTCGCACTGAGTCCGGACGGTCGCCCGATTCGTTGGGCCGCGGAGTCCAGGCGCTGGTGAAGCAGATCCAGGCATCGGGTTGACGCGAGCTGTAGCCGCTCCTGTGAGTTTTGCAGAAGATTCAACCACACCGAGGTTGGCTGGGCAACCAACTCGGCGGCGGCCGTGGGGGTGGGTGCACGCAAGTCGGCGCAGAAGTCGGCAATGGTGAAATCGGTCTCGTGGCCAATGCCGGTGATGAGCGGGACTGGGCTTGCAGCGATGGTGCGTGCCAGGCTCTCATCATTGAAGGCCGCCAAGTCTTCAATCGAGCCGCCGCCACGCACAATCAAAATAACGTCGATGATGATCGAATCGGCGACTTGCTCCACCGGGAGATTTCCATCACAAAGCGCATACAAATCAAGCAGCGCCCGCTTCACTTCGCTCGCTGCGTTGGCCCCCTGAACCAAAGCTGGCGCTAGCACCACCGGGATATGCGATACGCGCCGTTGCAAAGCCGTCGCCACGTCATGCAGAGCGGCGGCACCCAAGGAAGTAACGATGCCTATGCCACGCGGCAATGCAGGCAAGGGCCGTTTGCGGTCAGCATTGAAAAGCCCCTCAGCCTCAAGCTTGGCTTTGACCTTCAGGAATTGCTCGAACAGTGCGCCCTGACCAGCGCGGGTCATGGATTCAATGATCAACTGCAAATCACCGCGAGGGCCATACACATCCAGGCGACCGCGAACTTCGACCAGTTCGCCATCGCGCGGTGAAAAGTCGAGTAAGAGCGCCGCGCGGCGAAACATCGCGCAACGGATTTGCCCGCTATCGTCTTTCAACGTCAAGTAACAATGCCCGCTGGAGGCTCGGGTAAAGCCGGTAACCTCACCGCGAACCGCAACCGGGTTGAACCGTGCATCCAATGCATCAGCAATGGCGCGGCATAGCGCGCCAACTTGCCATATTTGCGGCGAAATGACTGGCTTGGTGGGCTCAAACATCAGTAAGAATGCGGCTTGCCAGCGTTCGTAGGTTGGCAATTGCTCCACAGCCGTGTGGATTGGCGCGAACCCCAAGAAAAACCTTCTCGACGCAAGGTTTTTCGTCGTAACTGTTTGATTTCATTAAACATTTATCTGCTCAATTTGTCATCGATTTGTCAAAAACCGAATTTACCGAAGATACGTGGCGCTGATTTGACAAGTTCTTCACAAAGTTATCCACAGATTCTGTAAGCCATAATCAGCGGCACTTCAATTCGCGCGAAAGAGCCTCACTTGTTCTCCATCATACAAGCCGCCGGCTGGCCTATTTGGCCGCTCATTGCCTGCTCTGTCCTCGCCATGGCGTTGGTCATTGAGCGCTTTGTCTCCCTCAAGGTCGCCAAGGTTGCGCCGCCCAAGCTACTGGATGAAGCCATCAGCATTTCGCGCCAAAGCGTGCCGTCAACCGATGTGGTGACGCAACTGGAGAAAAACTCGGCTTTGGGGGAAGTGCTGGCCAGCGGGTTTCGCGCGCTAAACGCCAACCCGCGCTGTAGTGAGGCTGACCTGCGCTCGTCCATGGAAGGCGCTGGCCGCGTCGTTGCGCATCGGCTCGAGCGCTACTTGAATGCGCTGGCCACCATCGCGTCGGCAGCGCCTTTGATGGGGCTTTTTGGCACGGTAGTCGGCATGATTGAGATTTTCGGATCGCAATCGCCCACAGGTGGAGCCACCGGTGGCAACCCGGCCCAGCTCGCGCATGGTATTTCGGTGGCCCTGTACAACACGGCGTTTGGTTTGATCATCGCTATCCCGTCGCTCATTTTCTGGCGTTACTTTCGGGGGCGTGTCGATGAGTATTTGATGACGCTTGAGCTGGCTTCAGAGCGGCTGGTGCGCCATCTGAACATGATTAGAAGATCATGAGTGTCATAGTGCCTTCCTGGCAATTTCCCGACGGGCCGCCCCTAGGGGAATTAGCCCCCTCGGGGGGCAGCGCAGCACACACAGTGGCAAGCGTGGGGGCCATGTTGTCATGAATTTCAGGCCTCGCAAACGGGAAGAACCCGAGATCAACCTGATTCCGTTCATCGACGTGCTGTTGGTGGTGCTCATTTTTTTGATGCTCTCCACCACTTACAGCAAGTTCACTGAGCTGCAGCTCAAGCTGCCCGTGGCGGATGCAGATGCCCAGCGCGATTACCCCAAAGAACTGCTTGTCACGGTCAGCAGCGAAGGCAACTACGGCGTGAACCGTGTGCCTGTGCGCGGGCGCAGCGCTGAGGAGCTTTCTGCCGCCATGCTGGAAGGTGGCAAAGCGGGCAAGGACAGCGTGGTTGTCATCAGCGCCGATGCCGCGGCCCGTCACCAAGCCGTTGTCACAGTGATGGAAGCGGCGCGGCGCAGTGGTTTGACGCAAATCACGTTTGCGACTCAATCGTCAAACCAGGCTGCCTCGGCGGGTGTCGCCGTCTCGCCTGCAACGGGCACCAAGAAGTAGGCTGATGTCTGCTACGGAAGGGCTCGCGCAGATTTGGAGCCGCCGAGGGCTGCTCGCCTGGCTGCTGTGGCCGGTGTCGTTGATTTACGCGTTCATCAGCAGCGTTCGCCGCTATTTTTATGCGGCGGGAATTTTCAAGACGAACCGCTTGCGCGCCAAAGTGATCGTGGTCGGCAATGTAGTAGCCGGTGGCGCGGGCAAAACGCCCGTCGTCATGGCGCTGGTGATGCATTTACAGGCGCGTGGCTGGCAGGTCGGCATCGTGTCACGCGGATACGGCCGTCACGCCAGCGATTGCCGCGAAGTGATGGAGAACAGCACGGCAGACGAAGCCGGTGACGAGCCCGTGCTGATCAAGCTGACCTGCCACGCACCGGTTTTTGTCGCTCCAAAACGATTTGACGCTGCCACTGCACTGCTGGCGCTCTACCCGCAAACGCAAGTCATCGTCTGTGATGACGGCTTGCAACACCACGCCCTGCATCGCGACCTGGAGATTTGCGTGTTTGATGATCGAGGCGTGGGCAACGGATTTTTGCTGCCCGCTGGCCCTTTGCGCGAACCGTGGCCAAGGCCTACCGACCTGGTGCTGCACACGGGGGTCAAAGCAGCCTTGCGCCAAGACGGTAGTGCCAGCCTTCAAGATGGCTTCATCGCCCGGCGCTCACTCGCAGGCTATGCGCTGCGGGTGGACAGCTCCAGCGTGCCAATGGCCGATCTGCGCGGTAAAGCACTCCATGCAGTGGCTGCAATTGCCCAGCCCGAGGCATTTTTCAGGATGCTGCGCGACCAGGGTTTGACGCTGGCCGCCACCGAGTCACTGCCCGATCATTTCAACTTCAGAAATTGGGTTAGCGCCGCCCCCAAAGGCGACACCGTGATCTGCACCGAGAAAGATGCGGTCAAGCTGTGGCGTACTCACCCTGATGCGCTGGCCGTTCCACTGGTAGTGATCCCCCAGCCAGAATTTCTGGAGGCGGTTGATCGCGCGATCTCGGATTGGCGGTCTGACGGCACAACAAACCTGTTTGAATTCTAAAAAGATATCATTGCCCAATGGACACCCGACTTCTAGAACTGCTGGTTTGCCCAGTCACCAAAGGCCCGCTCGAGTACGACCGCGAGCGGCAAGAGCTGACCTCTCGCAGCGCCCGACTGGCGTACCCCGTGCGTGACGATATACCCATCCTGCTGGAAAGCGAGGCGCGGGTCATGACGGATGAGGAACTGGGGCTTTGACGATAAACGCAGAGCTGGGGTTGCTGACGATCAATGGGTTGGAGCGATGACGTTCACAGTGCTGATTCCCGCGCGCTTGGCCTCCACACGTTTGCCCAACAAACCACTGGCCGATATTGACGGTGTGCCAATGGTCATTCGCGTTGCCCAGCGCGCTCAAATGGCCCGCTCGTTGGTGGGTGGCGATGTTCGCGTGGTGGTTGCGGCCGATAGCGCGCAGATCGTCAATGCCTGTGATGCGCACGGCGTTGAATCCGTCCTCACCGATGTTGATCATCCCAGTGGCAGTGACCGACTTGCTCAGGCGTGCGATCTGTTGAAGCTGCCCAGTGAAGCCATCGTCGTCAATGTGCAAGGCGATGAACCACTGATGGATCCGGCGCTGATTGTGTCGGTCGCGAAACTGCTGGCAGACCGCCCCCAAGCCAGCATGAGCACCGCGGCCCACGCGATTGACTCGTTGGAAGACTTTCACAATCCCAATATTGTCAAGGTCGTTGTCAATGAAGCAGGGCTAGCGATGTATTTCAGCCGCTCGCCGATTCCGCAAGCGCGGGACTCGTCTGGCAGCGACTGGTGGCATGGCAGCGACGCGCGGGCAAAGGCGGGGCCACTGCGTCATATCGGTATTTACGCGTATCGGGTGGGATTTCTGAGAATGTTCCCTCAACTTGCGCAAGCACCCATCGAGGTCGCGGAAGCGCTGGAGCAACTCCGAGCGCTTTGGCACGGCCACGCCATCGCGGTTCACTTGGCGCATGTCGCGCCGGGCCCAGGCGTGGACACACCTGCCGATCTGGCGCGTGTGCGTGAAATTTTTACGCAACTGAAATCCGGCACAAGTCAGTGAATTGCAAGCCCACGCGTGCTATTCTCCAATCAGACAAATCGTCTGCCGAGCCAGACAGTCAATAGAAAATTTGAGGAACGACATGAGATTGATATTGTTGGGCGCGCCCGGCGCGGGTAAAGGCACCCAGGCCACATTTCTTTGCAAAAAATATGGCATTCCGCAGATCTCGACCGGGGACATGCTGCGCGCCGCGAAAGATGCCGGCACCCCCCTCGGGCTGGAAGCTAAAAAGATCATGGACGTGGGCGGCTTGGTGGGTGATGAGATCATCATCAATCTGGTCAAAGAGCGCCTGACCCAGCCAGACTGCGCCAACGGTTTTCTGTTCGACGGCTTTCCCCGCACGCTGCGCCAGGCTGATGCCATGAAGGATGCGGGCGTCAAGCTCGATTACGTGCTGGAGATCGACGTGCCGTTTGATTCCATTATCGAACGCATGAGCGGCAGGCGATCACACGCGCCCTCCGGCCGCACCTACCACACCAAGTTCAATCCGCCCAAAGTGGACGGCAAAGACGATGTAACTGGCGAAGCGCTGGTACAGCGCCCAGACGACCAGGAAGACCGTGTGAAGCATCGGCTGGAGGTTTACAGTGCGCAAACCCGCCCGCTGGTGACTTACTACTCTAATTGGGCGAAAGCCGAACCCGCCGCCGCGCCAAAATACCGCGCCATTGCCGGCGTGGGGTCGGTCGAGGAAATTACGGCCCGCGCACTCGCTGCGCTGTCCAGCTAACAGAGGTCAAGCCGGGCTGGAGCGCAGGGCGTAGGCTTTGCCAGCCAGATACAGGTATTCAACGCGCATGACCGCCTCGCCCTGCTCGCCTGTCAAAGTGAAGCCCAGCAGAGAGACTGCAGCCCCCGCTTTTATCTCAGGTATCTTCCACGCTTCCATGCGGGTCAGCGGTGCCAATTCAATCTCCCACTGACGATCTTTGCGCGTAGGCACGACTGCTCGCGCAAGCAACGAGCGGCCATCGACCGGAGCTGTCTGCGCCGGGACATCGCGTTTGGCCAAGTCGGCAGGTAATTTCAAGTTCGCGGGCACTTCAATGTCCAGCTCAACATGAGGATTCGCCCAGCGCACCGCGACGACCTTGCCTTCGAGGTATATCGGTCGATTTTGATCAAAACTGCTCCAACCGTGGTGTGCAAACACCACCGACGGTGCCGCAACCCAGGGAGTCGCCAAGGCACCTAGCATCCATTCACGTCGTTTCATTGCATTCTCCTGACAAAAAGACACGGACAACCATCAAAGGTAGGCAATCCAGCGGCCACACGCCACGACTGCAATCCAGATCACCGTCGACACCACCATCAGCGCGCGGGCTGTGAAATCGAGCTTCTCTAACGATTGTCGGCCATGAAACCACCCCGCATTGCAAGCAGCTGTGAACAGCAACACCATTTTGAGGGTGAATGCGCGGTTACTCAACAGCTCGGCGGGCCGCGTACCGAACATCAGCACACCAGACAGCGCTGCCAACGAGAAACCGACCGCCGCCAGGCCAAGGCTCAACCGTGCCAAGTCAGCCACCGGCAGGTTTTTGCCACGTCCGAACACTCTCAGCTCAAGCAGCACCAGGTTACCCAGCAACATCGCGATCCCCAAGATGTGCACGATCTCCAGCACCGGGTAACCCCACGACGACAGCTCAATTCCTTTGAACACGGCCCGTGCCTTTCGGTGTCATTCGGATGTCAATCGGATGCCATCAGTTCCAGCATCAGTGCGATGCGCGCCTTGACTGGCGACAGCCCTTCCGAATGCGCGATGGCCGCATTCAGCACCGGAATCACCCGCCCCATCGAACACCGAGTGCTGCGGCGCACAGCGATACCGCTGGCTTGTGCGCGCAGCAACGCCGCTTCCAGATCGTGGTGCAAGCTGCCGTTGCCAGTGCCAGCCACAACAATGCCGCGAACGGGCGCCACCTGCCCGCTGGCGGACTGCGCCAGCAAGGCATCCACGATCAAAGCACCTGCGCCAGCATGGTTCATCACAATGTCCACACGTGGCCAGCTGTTTTCATTAACTACTTTTTTTATAGCATCATATGCAATTGACAAGAGAGCTAGAGGCCAATTTTTTAACAATCTGACGATACCCTCCTCCACATACCCCAGTGGCCCCGCATCGCCTGAACTGAAGGCGTCGAGCCGATAGGTGTGGATCTTCTGCACGTCCATTGCAGTGTGCACGGTGCCAGCGCAGACAGCAACAACGCCTTTCGCGCCGGGTGTCAGCGCCACCGCAATGGCATCGCGGATGTTTTGCGGCCCGTCAGAATTCAGCGCGGTGGCGGGTCGCATGGCGCAGGTCAGCACCACAGGCTTGCCGGCCAGTAAGTCGTGCGGCAATGCGCGATGCAGAAAATACGCCGTTTCTTCCAACGTGTCGGTGCCATGGGTGATCACCAAGCCCTGCACTTGCGGATCCGCAAGCCAGTAAACCGTTCGCACCAGCAGCTTTTGCCACACCCCGAAGCTCATGTCTTTGCTGTCGATCTGCGCCACCTGCTCACACACCAACTCGCAAGGCAACTCCGCCAAGGCTGGTATCGCCTGCACCAGTTGCGCCACGCCAATCTGCGCGGCTGTGTAGCCGATGTTGTCTCTATCCGAGTCGGCGGTTCCCGCAATCGTGCCGCCTGTACCCAACACGATCAACTTTTTAGCTTTATTTATTGACATTACTTGCAATATTTTGAAAACTGGTTAAAAATACAGTAACTGGACATTCAGACAGCCATTTAAACAGCACTAGTAAGTCACCTAGGAGTCACCATGATGGATCTTCCAAACTTCTCCGCAAAACTCACCGCGCGCCAACAACAGATATTGGAGCTCATTCAAAGCGCGATTGCCCGAACCGGTGCGCCGCCAACGCGGGCAGAAATTGCCGCTGAATTGGGCTTCAAGTCGGCCAATGCAGCTGAAGAACACTTGCAAGCCTTGGCACGCAAAGGCGCGATTGAGTTGGTGAGTGGTACATCACGGGGTATTCGTCTCAAAAATGACCAACTGCGCTCCATCAATGAGTCACGCGGTGGGGCGTTTTCACTGGCAAGTTTGACGCAGTTAGTGCTTCCATTGATTGGCCGAGTCGCAGCGGGCTCCCCAATTTTGGCCCAAGAACATATTGATCAAACATACTTCGTTGAAAACAGTCTGTTTCAACGCAAACCAGACTATTTACTGAAAGTGCGTGGCATGTCGATGCGGGATGCCGGCATTATGGATGGCGACCTGCTGGCCGTGCAAGCCACCAAAGACGCCAAAAACGGCCAGATTGTGGTTGCGCGGTTGGGGGATGAAGTCACCGTCAAGCGCTTCAAGCGCAACAAGCACCTGATCGAGCTTCACCCCGAAAACCCCGATTACCAAACGATTGTGGTTGAGCCTGGTGAGGCGTTCGAGATTGAGGGGTTGGCCGTTGGGCTCATTCGCAACACGATGTTGATGTAGCGCTAACAGCACTTAAAAGCACCCGAACACTGACCAAACTTTACGGAATTGAGAGGTTTCAAATGAGCATCGCTTCGTTAACCGTTCCTGCCGCTCTGGCACCACTTCATACTTTCTTTCGCTGGTTGGGAGTCCCACAGCAGCGCAGTCCTGCGCGCTGTAGTACGCCAGTAATGCCCGCGGGGCGCATTGTCGCGCCACCGGCTTTTTTGCGACAGCGCGCCGCCTTCAAGCCCCTCACCGCGTGCAGAACACTGCCAGTGGTTCGAGTCATCCGCATGCTGGAAAGCGGTCAATCGCGCAGCAGCGTGGGTCGCATGGTGATCTCGGGACGCATGGTCGATGTTTGCGCCGAGCTTGATCGGTTAGCGAACCGAGAGGAAGCCAGCGGGGAACAAGGGATTCATTGAGAATGTCAGCTTAGAACGTCAGCTTAGAACGTCAGCTCAGAACGCCAGCTTAGAACGCCAGTTTATTTGGCGGCTGCTCCCAGAAGGTAGTCGCCTTTGCCCAGACTCACACCGTTGTGACGCAAAATCATGTAGGCCGCAGAGACATGAAAAAACATGTTGGGCAGCATCCAGTGCTTCAGGTAGGCCTCGCCGGTTAGCGTGCGCGTCACATCCTTGCCCACGGGGAAGGTGACTTCCTTCGCCTCGGTGCCGTCAAGTTTTGCAGCAGGGACAGAAGCCAAGAAGTCAAGCGTCTTTTGAATGCGGGCTTTGAGCTCGGGCAGGGTCGTTTCGACATCCTCGAATTTAGGCGCGTCGATTCCCGACAACCGGGCCACTCCATTTTTTGCGGCATCGCAGGCGATGAGAACTTGGCGCGTGAACGGGAGCATATCGGGGGCCATCCGGTATTGCAACAGGGCCTGCGGATCGCATTTTTTTTCGTCAATAAAAGACTGCGCTTTGTCTAGAAAATGACTCAAATTACCCAGCATGGAGGTGCAAATGGGCAGCGCGGCTGACGACATGGAAATTGACATGAAAAGTCTCCTGTTTTTGGATGCAAAAAAATGTGCAGTTGCAATGCTAACCTTGACCGGGAGTTTCGGGCGCCCTGGTGGGCATCGCACTACCCGGCTTGTCGCACGGCAGCCACCCAGCCAGCGTTTTCTGACACAAATTGCCAGGCACTGACCCAGAACTGGCGTTTTTGAGACCCGCTTGCCAAGGCACAATACTCCCATGAATATTGTGATTCTTGATGACTATCAGGATGCCGTGCGCAAGCTGCATTGCTCCTCCAAACTAGAGACCTTTTCCGCCAAGGTCTACACCAACACGGTCAAAGGCATTGGGCAGCTTTCGATCCGGCTGAAAGATGCCGATGTGATCGTACTCATCCGTGAGCGCACGCACATCACGCGCGCGTTGATTGAAAAACTGCCTAAGCTCAAGCTGATTGTTCAAACCGGCCGCGCGGGCAGCCATATTGATGTCCAAGCTTGCACAGAGCGTGGCATAGCGGTGGCAGAAGGCGCTGGTTCACCCGTCGCAGCCGCCGAGCTCACCTGGGCACTGATCATGGCAGCAATGCGCCGACTGCCGCAGTACATCGGCAACCTGAAACATGGTGTATGGCAGCAGTCGGGCTTGAAGTCGGGCTCGATGCCACCCAATTTCGGGCTTGGCACAGTCTTGCGCGGAAAAACGCTGGGTATCTGGGGCTTTGGCAAGATCGGTCAATTGATCGCGATGTATGGCAAGGCGTTCGGCATGAAAGTTCTGGTTTGGGGGCGGGAGCCGTCGCGTGCGCGTGCACTGGCCGATGGGTACCTGGTCTGTTCAAGCCGCGAACAACTGTTCGAGCACAGCGATGTGCTCAGCATTCACTTGCGCCTGAACGAAGACACGCATTCGATAGTGAAGTATGAAGACCTGGCTTTGATGAAAGCCACCGCGCTGCTGGTGAACACCTCCCGCGCTGAGCTGATCGAACCTGATGCGCTGATCAGCGCCCTGAACCGTGGCCACCCCGGTATGGCAGCCATTGATGTCTTTGAGAATGAGCCCATCCTGCAAGGCCATGCTTTATTGCGGCTGGAGAACTGCATCTGCACGCCCCACATAGGCTATGTAGAACAAGACAGCTACGAGATGTATTTTTGCTATGCTTTTGAAAACTTGATCAATTTCATCAACGG
>JANNFW010000146.1:0-8957 GCA_031380235.1 Rhodoferax sp.
GTACATCGCCATCGCCATCGCGCCGACGACCAACAGGCCAGCGAATGCGAGGCCCATTTGCATCGACGAGCCAGCTGATATCAACAAGTAGCCAATGCCTTCGTTGGCGGCGGTCATCTCAGTCACTGTGGTGCCCACAAAAGCCAGTGTGATGGCGACTTTGAGCGAGCCATAGAAGTACGGCATCGAGCGCGGCAGGCCGACTTTCACCAGCACGTCCCAGCGCTTCGCACCCAGCACGCGCAGCACGTCTTCCAGCTCGGGCTCCAGCGTGGCCAGGCCGGTGGCGATATTGACCATGATGGGGAAGAAGCTGATGAGAAACGCCGTCAGGATGGCGGGCCCGACACCAATGCCAAACCACACCACGAGAATCGGGACAAAAGCGGCTTTGGGCAAGGCGTTGAAGGCGGTCATCAGCGGGTAGACAGCGGCATAAGCCAGGCGCGAACTGCCAATGACAAACCCAAGCAATACGCCGACCACGATGGCAATGCCAAAACCCGCCATCGTGACCCAAAAGGTGCGCCACGCATGGCCCGCGATGATGGTTTTGAATTCCCAAAATTGCGTCCAGATGCGCCACGGGCTGGGAAAAATGAACTCAGAGACGCTGAAGGCCGAGCAGATGAATTGCCAGATCAGCAAGGTGCAGACCAGCAGTATCCAGGGCGACCAGCGCTCCATCTGTTTCTTACTCATGGTTTGACGGCTCCGGTTTGGCGGATGGCACCGATGTGGGAGCGCAGCTCATGCACGATATCGGTGAACGCTGGGGTGTAGGTGATCTCCAGGTCGCGCGGCCGGGGGAGGTCAATGTCGCGCTTGACCACGAATCTGCCGGGGCTTTTGCTCATGACGTAGACGGTGTCTGCGAGAAACACCGACTCGCGTAAATCGTGCGTCACCAGAATGACGTTGAATTTCTGCTCCGTCCATAAGTCGCGCAAGATGCACCACAACTCCTCGCGGGTGAACGCATCCAGCGCGCCAAACGGCTCGTCCAGCAGCAGCATTTTGGGCTCATGAATCAAGGCGCGGCAGATGCTGGCGCGCTGCTGCATGCCGCCCGAGAGCTCCCACGGGAATTTGTCTTCATAGCCGCCCAAGCCCACCTTTTGCAGCAGCTTGCGGGCGCGCTCTTCGTACTCTTTGCGCTTGGCCTTGAGGTGGGTGCGGTAGGGCTCCACAATTTCAAGTGGCAGCAAGACGTTGTTGACCGTGCTGCGCCAAGGAAGAAGCGACGGTGCCTGAAACGCCATGCCAGAGATCTTCAACGGGCCAGTGACCGCTTGCTGGTCGATCAATATCTTGCCCTTAGATGGCATTTTCAGCCCGGTCGTGAGCTTCATGAAAGTCGATTTGCCACAGCCCGACGGCCCCACAATGGCAATGAACTCGCCTTGCTTTATTTTGAGGTCAATGGCCTCAACGGCGAAGTGCTTTTGCGCCAGCAGTTCGTCGTTGTAGGCGAGCCAGACATCTGAAAAGTCGACGAACGTGGCCCCCACGCTTGCCACTTCGTGTGCTGCGCTGCCCCCCGAGGGGGCCGCGCCTTGCTTGGGGCGGCCCAGCGCGGCGGCGGGGATGGCCCCCACGCTTTCCAGTTCCTCTTTATCGCTCACTTTTTCGCGGGCAACACATTCAACTCGGCTTTGGTCGGCAGGAACGACGCGTTCCACACCGCATCGGGGTTCACGCGGCTCTTGGTATTGAACGCGTCTGACACTTGCGAGGCCATGAGCGACAGGCGTGGCCCTTGGACCTGGCCAAAGCCCTCCGCGCGCGCATTGGGGCTGTTGATGACGGTGTCAATGGCCAGCCTTAAGCGGCGGGTTTCCAGCTCGACGTTCACAATGCCGTCACGTGCCTTCACGTCCTGAACGGCTGCGGCCGGGTTGCCGATGACATCCTTCATGCCTTTGGAGAAAGCCACCAAAAAGGCTTTGACCGCGGCCGGGTTGTCTTTGATCATCTTGGGCGACGCGATGATGACGT
Source organism: Rhodoferax sp. (assembly GCA_031380235.1). Classification (GTDB taxonomy): domain Bacteria; phylum Pseudomonadota; class Gammaproteobacteria; order Burkholderiales; family Burkholderiaceae_C; genus JANYCG01. Next base: position 1,999 of record JANNFW010000146.1, read on the forward strand.
TGCCGTACAGCTTCACACCGTACTCGGAATACGGCAATACGACCACATCTTCGGCCTTGACGCCGCGCGCCTCCAGGTTCAGCAGCGACGTGAAGGTAAAGCCGGTGATGGCATCCACATCGCCGCGAACCAGCATGGTTTCGCGCAATGGGGGGTCCATCGCAGTCCACTGCACGCCGCTGACATTGTTGGCTTTGGAGAAGATGGGGAAGGCGCGTCGGCCCGCATCGAAAACCGGAGCGCCGAGCTTTTTGCCATTCAGGTCGGCAGGCGTTTTGATGCCCGACTTTTTCAGCGCCATGACGGAAGCGGGCGTGTCGTTGTAGACCATCATCACCGCGACGGGTTTGTTCGGCGCATCAGGGTTGTTGGCATGAAACTCCATCAATGCCGCCAGATCGGCAAAACCCATGTCATACGCGCCCGATGCCACGCGAGTGACCGTGCCGCCCGAGCCGTTGCCCGCGTCGATTGTGACGTCCAGCTTGGCATCCTTGAAGTAGCCTTTGGCGGCTGGGGTGAGAAACAATGCGGCCGGGCCTTCAAAGCGCCAATCGAGTTGAAACTTGATCGGCGTAACTTGAGCTTGGGCCAAACTTTGGGTGGCGAGAAAGGCCACAACCAGGGCGGATTTGAGCAGTGAGCGTTTGTGCATGAGGTTTCCAACGAGATTAAATGGGTAACAAAAATGGGCAATAAAAACAGGTAACAAAAGGCAAGCAAGAATAGTGCCTGCGAAGACGTTGCCAACGAAAGGGTATACAAAATCTGTGTACAGATTATCGGAAATTAGACCCCAGCGTTCATCGCGGGAAACCCTAGGGAGGGGCTGACCCAAGCCAATTTACGCCAGCAAATCGTGCAGAGTTCGGGCGATGACTTTGGTGGCGCGGCGCAGGTCTTGCAAATCCAGCCGCTCGTCGGCGCGCTTTGCGTGCGACTCCAGCACGGTGCGCGGGCCAGCGCCGTAAATCACACCGGGAATGCCCGCCTCGCTGAACAGACGCACATCGGTGTAAAGCGGTGTGCCCAGCGCAGGAATCTTTTCGCCGAAGACTTGTTCGCCATGCTTTTGAATCGCATCGACCAGCGGTTTGTTGCCTGGCAGCGCGTGCATGGCGTTGGCCAGCAGAATGCGCTTGATGTCCACCGTTACACCCGTTTGCTGGGCAGCAACCTCGACGATGATTTTGCGCAACAGAGTTTCAACTTCCACCGGGCTTTCCTCGGGGATCATGCGCCGATCCAGCTTGAAGCTGACTCTGCCAGGAACTACGTTGGTGTTGGTACCGCCCTCAATCATGCCGACATTCAAGTACGGATGGGTGATGCCTTCCACACTGGATCGAATCGATTTGTAAAGCGTGTTCTGCGCATAAAGCGCCGTCAAAATCTTCACCGCCGCCTGCATCGCGTCCACGCCAGAATCTGGAATGGCCGCGTGCGCCATCTTGCCGTGCACGGTCACCTCCATTTGCAGGCAGCCGTTGTGCGCAGTGATCACTTGGTAGCTGAAGCCCGCCGCAATCATCAAATCAGGCTTGATGATGCCGTGCTTAAGCAGCCAGGCTGGGCCGACCTCGCCGCCAAATTCTTCGTCATAGGTAAACAGCAGCTCCACGCTGCCTGCGCTAGGCTTGGCAACTGCCTCCAGCGCCCGCACCGCGAAGGTGTAGCTGGCAAAATCGCTCTTGCTCACCGCGGATGCGCGGCCATACAGTTGGCCGTTTTCAATCTCGCCGCCGTAGGGGTCTTTGGTCCAGCCCTCACCGGGTGGCACCACATCACCGTGCGCGTTGAGCAACACTGTTTTGCCTGCGCCGTATTTGCGACGAACCACCAGGTTGGTCACGCTTTGCATGCCCACGGCCTGAACTTCAGCCAAGGGCACCGGGTGCTTTTCTGCATCCAATCCAAACTCATGCAGCAGCTCAGCGGTTCGCTCGGCGTGCGGCGCGTTGTTGCCGGGTGGCGTGTCGGTGGGCACGCGGACTAGCGCCTGCAAAAAGCGCACCTCGTCGTCAAAATGGGCATCCACCCAGGCATCAAGTTCTTGGTAAATCGTCATTTCAGTGAAGCGGAGGTAAATCAAAATTCTCAAGCAGTCCGGCCATCGTCTGCACCGCCAGTTGCATGTCATCGGACGTGGTGGACTCCAGCGGGTTGTGGCTGATTCCTGAGTTCTCTCCGCGCACAAACAGCATGGCTTGGGGCATGATTTCATGCAGCTTCATCGCGTCGTGCCCGGCACCGCTGGGCATGCGGTGCAAAGTAACGCCCAATGCGTCAACAGCATGCTCCCACTTTTGCTGCCACGCAGGCGCACTGGGTGCGGCGGATGCACGCAGGGTTTCTTCGAGCGTAAAGCGCACACGGCGGCACTCGCAGATTGACGTGAGGGAGGCGAGTACGTCTGCCACCAGGGCATCACGCTGTGCATTGGTCGGCGCGCGCATGTCCAGCGAAAACTGGCAGCGCCCCGGCACCACATTCACCGAGCCATTGGGCACGAGCAGTTGGCCGACGGTGGCAACTGAATCACCATCTTGCAATGCGCGTTTTTCCATCGCCAACATCAATTCAGCCACAGCCGCTGCCGCGTCGTTGCGCTGGTTCATCGGCGTGGTGCCGGCGTGGCAGGCCGTGCCAATCACTTCGCATGTGTAGCGCGCGCAGGCGTTGATTGAGGTGACGATGCCCAGCGGCAAGTCAAGCGCATTCAGCACCGGGCCTTGCTCGATATGCACCTCAACAAAGCCCAAATAGTCAGCCTGATTGCGTTGCAGACTGGCGATGTCCAATGCATTCAAGCCCGCATGCGCCATCGCGTCCCGCATCGTGATGCCATCCGTATCCGTTTGATCCAGCCACTTGGGGTTGAATTGGCCCACGAGTGCGCCTGATCCCAAAAAAGTCGCTTTGAAGCGCTGACCTTCTTCTTCGGCAAAGCCCACCACTTCAAAATGGAAGGGGAGCCGTTTGCCTTGTCGATGCAGCTCGCGCACACAGGCCATGGGGACAAAGATACCGAGCCGACCGTCGTATCTGCCAGCGTTGCGCACCGTGTCGTAATGCGAGCCGGTCAGGAGCGTCTTGGCGTCGGCGTTGTTTGAGAAATAGTGCCCAACCACGTTGCCCACGGCATCAATGGTGACGGTGTCGAATCCGCATTCAAGCATTTGCATTTTGATTTGCGCGGCGCAGGCGCGGTGCGCATCCGTCAGGTAGGTGACGGTGAGCTGGCCTTTCTCCGCGTAGCCAGGGTCGGTGTGTTGGGCCAGGGCTTCATGCCAGTCCCACACCTCGTTGCCGAGGGTTGGTTCAAAACCGAATTTATCGTTTAAGCGCAACTCGACCACGCGGTGAATATTGCGCAGACATTCCTGAAACTCAAAGCTCGGGTGCCCGTGCAAGCGGCGCTCAAACGTGTCGATGATTTGCTGCTTGTTCAAGCCTGTGCCACGCGGGCCACGCACAGCCAAAATGAACGGAAAGCCAAACTTTGCGTTGTAGTCCGCGTTGAGTTGCTGAATTTTTGCGAACTCGTGCTCGGTGCAATTCGTCAGCCCCGCCTTGCCTTGCTCGTTGCTGGATTCAGCGGTAAGCGATTGGCTCACCATGGCTTTGCCAGCCAGTTCAGGGTGCGCGCGGATCAGGGTCAGTTGGGCTTCTACGCCGGCTGCCTTGAGCACCTGCACCATCGCGTATTTGAGGTGAGCCAGCGAGCGAAAAGGCCGCTGCGCCAGAGCCTGTTGTGCAATCCACGGTGAATGCTCGTACAGGCCGTCGAGCATTTGTGCCGCCTCGTGTAGCGAAGCGGCGTTTAGTTTGCCCAACGGCGCGGCGTTGAGTTTGTCCAGTGACAGGGTCATGAGCGGAAGGGGTGGGTTTTCGCCCAATGCCGGGCGATGTCAATGCGGCGGCAAATCCACACGTGCGAGTGGCCTTGGACGTAGTCTAAAAACGTCTGCAAAGACCGCATTCGCCCTGGGCGACCTAGCAAGCGGCAGTGCATGCCGATGTTGAGCATCTTGGGTGCGTTGAGGCCTCGGGGGTTGCCTTCGGCATACAGCACGTCAAAGCTGTCTTTAAGGTAAGTGAAAAAATCATCACCCTGCGCAAAACCCTGGGCGGATGAGAAACGCATGTCGTTGGTGTCCAGCGTGTAGGGCACGATAAGCTGGGGCACGGTGCTGCCGTCGGTCTTTTGGACTTGCATCCAAAACGGGAGGTCGTCGCCGTAGTAATCGCTGTCGTATTCAAAGCCGCCGTAGTCGGCTACCAGGCGGCGGGTGTTGGGGCTGTCACGCCCGGTGTACCAGCCCAGGGGCCGCTCGCCTGTCATCTGTTGGATGATCTCCATGCCAACGTGCATGTGCTCGCGCTCGGTGGCTTCGTCAACATTTTGATAGCTGATCCAGCGCCAGCCGTGGCAGGCAATTTCGTGCCCGAGTTGTTTGAACGCGGCAGTCAATTCCGGGTGGCGTTGCAAGGCCATGCTGATGCCAAAGACGGTCAACGGAAGACGGCGTTTCTCGAACTCTCGCAAGATGCGCCACACGCCCGCGCGCGAGCCGTACTCATAGATGCTTTCCATGCTCATGTGCCGCTCTGGGAAGGCAGCGGGGCTGAACATCTCGGACAAGAATTGCTCGCTGCCCGTATCACCGTGCAGCACCGAGTTCTCGCCGCCCTCTTCGTAGTTCAACACGAACTGCACCGCTATGCGAGCGTTGTCCGGCCATTGCGCAAGCGGTGGATTGCGGCCATAGCCTTTGAGGTCGCGTGGGTAGGGTGGGGAGGGTGTCATGGTGATTCAGGACAACGCCATGGAGATGTCATTCGCGGGAATCTTGCGGTCAAACGCCAGGTTCTCTTCAACATTGATGAGATGTTCGTGCATCAACCTCACGGCCAACAGTTCATTGCGGTTAGCCAACGCCTTGACGATTTCAACATGCTCGTCGCTCGAATGCTCGGCCGCACGCGAGGATTGGTACATCAATGTGATCAGCGCGCAGCGCGCAATCAACTGGCTGAGCAACTGCGCCAGCACGTCGTTGCCCATCAGCTCGGCAATACGCACGTGGAAGTCGCCCAACAGCTCGGTGCGGCCGGGCGCGTCTTCTCGCTGCACGGCCAATTTTTCCTGAGAGAGATGCTCTTTGAGCGCCCGGATTTTTGCGGGCGTGACCTGCTGCACAAAGGCGCGCACCATCTCTGACTCCAGCATGCGGCGCACTGCAAAAACTTGTCTTGCCTCCGTCACTGACGGTGCCGCAACAAATGCGCCACGGGCGGGCTCCAGCGTCACCAATTGATGCTGTGAGAGTTGCAAAAGCGCCTGGCGTACCAGCGTGCGCGACACACCGAAATGATCCGCGAGCTTTTGCTCGGCCAGCTTGCTGCCGGGCTGTAGGCGGTGCTCGACGATGGCTTTGGTCAAGGCCTGAACGATCATTGCGGTGGACGATGCTTCCATGCCAGATATCATAGCTTCAATCCTAAAAGTGTATACACTTTTGGAGTCGATTATTGATTATTGAAGGAGCGATCAATGGGATTGAGCACACATGTTCTGGACACCATGCACGGTGGCCCCGCAGCGGGGATGCAGGGGGCGCTTTTCACAACCCGCATCAGCGCCGACGGCACGGTTGCCACGCTGGTCAAGCGATTCGTCTTGAATGACGATGGCCGCAGCCCGGATGGCCCGCTGTATGACAGTGCCAGCCTGCGCGCAGGCACTTATCGATTGGTGTTTGACGTGGCAAGCTACTTCAAGGCGCGCGGTGTTGCGCTGCCCGAGCCCAATTTTTTGAACCAGGTGCTGCTTGATTTCGGTATTGCGCACCCAGAGCAAAACTATCACGTGCCGCTGCTGGTCACCCCCTGGAGCTACTCGACTTACCGAGGCTCGTAAGAGCTTGGGTTTTCAGATTTGCCCCTCGGTCAGGGTGTCCAGCTGAAACCGCCCGCTTTCATGCCAGAGCCAGATGTCGGTGTAAGTGACTTTCCCCATGCGCGTCGGCGCAGGGTAGGGTGCCGCTTGGCGCACCGTGCGTTCGATCTCGGCGATCACTTCAGGCGCATGCTTGGGTGCGCGCTGCCAGTTGAGCGCCAGCACCCGCCCGTTGCGATCCAACTCCACGTCCAGCACGCCAATCGCATACAGCAAAGGTGGCAGTTTACCCTTGTAGATTCGGTTGGCATTGCGGCTGTAGAGATGGCCGGCCGCGTCGAGTCGGTAGGCTCTCGGGTTGCTGGCGCTGGAAGGCGCTGCGGGCTTCAGGGGTGCCACAGCAATGGACGGCGTGCCGCCGGCAGGCGTTCCCGGTGCGCTTCCTGCCGTACTGGGGCCTGAGACAATCGGCGCTGGAGGTGCAGCAGCTTGTGTGCCAGTGTTCGATGAAGTCCCCGAACTGGGTGGACTGGGTGAATTGGGTGAAGTAGGTGGGGGCGACGACGAGCAACCGATCAGAAACGCAGCGACGGCAGCCAATGACAGCCGGAATAGGTTGTGGAGGAGGTGATGAAGCAGCTGCGATCGCAATGGCATGGTTTGTCTCGGAAATTTGGCTCGTCGATGAATGATTGGTGCCTTCTTTGGGGCTTGTCACCAAAGTGTACAAGGGGATTTTGGATGCTGATGGAGCGAAAGGGAGCTAACTTTTGAAGCATGTTGAGTCGTTGCTGGCCAAGCTGACTGGCCAGCATGCTTGCCTGGTCACCGTGCATTCCACGCGAGGCTCGGTGCCGCGCGAGCAGGGTGCATGGATGGCGGTGTTTGACGACGAAGTGATCGGAACCGTAGGCGGTGGGCAGTTGGAGTTTCAGGCTATTGATCAGGCACGCGGGCACTTGCAGAACACGTCGGTTGGATCAGCGCTTCCCATACGGTATGCGCTGGGCCCCAATTTGGGGCAGTGTTGCGGTGGTGAGGTGCATTTGAAGTTCGA
>JANNFW010000083.1:0-1518 GCA_031380235.1 Rhodoferax sp.
CACCATGTCGGCATTGACATTAAAGTACGCCTGCGCGCCGCCTGGGGCGAGGCGGAAGCCGACAAAAATCTCGTCCAAGATCAATACGATGCCGCGCTCGGTACACACCGCACGCAGTTGCTGCAACCAATCAGCGTAAGCCGCTCGGTCAACACCGGCCTTGCGCGAGCTGTCCACCATCGAGCCATCGCCGGGTGCGCCGGAATTGGGGTGCAGGGCCTGCAAGGGATTGACCAGCACACAGGCAATGTCGCGGCGGGTGCGCAGCACGTGCAGGCTGCGCGCATCCATGTCTTTGAGCGTGTAGGTCTGGCGGGCGGGCAGCGGGTTGCCGGGGCCGGGCTGAACATCGTCCCACCAGCCGTGGTAAGCCCCGCAGAACCGCACGATGTGATTGCGCTTGGTGTGAAAGCGCGCCAGCCGCACGGCCTGCATCACGGCCTCGGTACCCGACATGTGGAACGAGATTTCATCCAGCCCGGAAATGCGTTGAAGCCGCTGCACGTTCTCCAGCACGCACGGGTGGTACGAGCCCAGCACGGGGCCCAACTCGCCAGCGGTTTTCACGCCCTCAGCAATGCATGCCTTGTAGAAGTCGTACCCAAACAGGTTCACGCCGTACGAGCCCGTCAAGTCATGAAATTGATTGCCGTCCAGGTCTTCCAGCATCACGCCACTGGAGGCGCACACGAAGCTGGCCGTCCTCAGGCGTGTACCGAGGTAGGGGCTGTATTGAAACGGCACGCGGTAGGCACCAGTGAACTGCAAATCAGAAATGCCGGGCTTGGCCGCGTCGGTCATCGCCACACTTTTTGGGTAGCGGTTCTCGAAGATTGCTGCAAGCCGATTCATTCCAGCTTTGCGCTTTTCAACGATTGCGGGCACAGCGCCATCCGACGAAAAGAATTCGTCTTCATCGTAGGCGTAGCCCGGAATCAGCGCCGCTACGCGCTTGGCCATGCGGGCGTGGCCCGCGAGCGAGCGGTGCTTGGCCCGCGACAACTCAAGGCGGCGCTTTGCAGGCGGCACGGTCAACGCCAATACGCCCATGGCCAGTGCGCTGATGACCCAAGTCTCGTCCATATGAATTGCCTGTGATTGAAATGCCCTTCTTATAACCAAGCACTTTGACAAAACCGTGAACATCCAAGCCTTGCGAAAGTTTTTCCAGCATGAAGACCTTAACTTCCTGCTCACCAACCGCATTCCGCGCCAATTCGTCACCCGCGTGATGGGCTGGTTCAGCCAGATCAGGAGCCCGTTGCTGACGCGCTTGTCCATCGCGGTGTGGAGGCTGTTCACCGATTTGGATTTGAGCGATGCCAAGAAGCAGCGGTTTGACAGCCTGCACGACTGCTTCACACGCGAGCTGCGAGTCGGTGCGCGCGTGGTCGATACCCGTCCCGGCATCCTGGCCAGCCCCTGCGATGCGATTGTGGGTGCCTGCGGGCAAGTGGTGGCGGGGCAAGTTTTTCAGGCGAAGGGCTTCCCGTATGGGCTGAGCGATCTGTTTGGCCC
>JANNFW010000712.1:0-9840 GCA_031380235.1 Rhodoferax sp.
TCGCGCACGGTGATCTCCAGATGCCAGTCGATGAAAGTTGAGAGCTCGCGCACCTTGGCTTTGGCATAAGGGTCAGCCGGCATCAAGCTGACTTGCGGATACGCATCTTCGAGGTAGTCCATGATCACCTGGCTCTCGCTGATACCGCCCTGCGTCGTGCGGATGAACGGAATCTTGGCCAGCGGCGAAGCGCTGAGAACAGCCGCATCGGTGCTGTTGGTCATGACGGTTTCTTCGTTGAACGCCACGCCTTTTTCAAGCAGCGCCAGCTTGACCTTGTTGTAATAGTTTGAAACGGGAAAGCCGCAGAGGGTGAGCATGGTGGATGTCTCCAGAAGAGTTTGAGGATGGGTTGGCCCGAGTTTAAGCGTGCCGCGCTGTGGCTGTTAGCACACTTGCGACAAACGCGTCAGAAGTCCAACGGCATGGTGCGACGGTTCGTCGCGCAACGCCCAGACGCTCGCTGGAAAAGCCAGCGATACGGCGTCTACCAGGCTACCGGTCAGCAGATACGTGACCCTACACGCTCAGTGTTTTCCAAACCCTGTGTTGGTACTGCTCCACCAGATTGTCAGGCGCATCGATCCTGAATAGGTGTAGCCAGCCGTGCTCAGCAAGATGGCGCACAGTCTCATGGCGGGCCATGACGGTTTCGATAGAAACCCGCGGCGCCTCAATGAAAACGCTCAGCCGCAGCGGTGTATGGCGCAGAGTTTGGCCGTCGTGCAGCGACTGCATGGGCAACCCGATACGCAGGTCGCCGCCGTTGCCTTCAAACACACCCAACCTGCCGCCTACTACGTTGTGCAGCACCTTGTTGCCACTGCCGTAGCGCTGATTGTCCACGGTTGATGCGTGATATTGCATGTTGATCCAATGGGTGACCACCATGGGCGCGGTCATGATCAGCGTCAGCACGGACAGGTCTTCATCCAGACGCCAGTCGTAATCGTGCAGGAAGCTGCGTCCGGCCAAGTCAACGTGCCGAGTACGGTCGCGTGGGGCCACGATAAAAGCCGCGTTGTCGGCCAAACCCCACTCCGGGCGTACCTGGGCCCAATCGTTTGCGCGCTCTTGCACGGCTTGTTTCAATGAGGCGGGCTGGCGCGAGAGCGCTGACAAGTCCAGTGCAGGCGCGCGCTCAGCGCGGGCGCGCTCGCCAGCGGTGTCCAGCCAACTGCGCAATTGATCAAGGGCACCGCGAAGTGATTCCGGCACAGCGTCGGTGTCGTACAGCGCAACTTGGTCAGTAGTGGTGTTGTGCAGTGCCGCCAAGCAGTGTGTTGAGACGGGGATGTCCATGCCGAGCGTGCGTAGCTGTTCGCGCACAGCCGGTGTATTCAACAGGTCGGCCAGTACCCGGGCATTCACCTCACCCGTCTGGCCGCCACAGGCACCGCAGTCAAGTCCGGCTGCGTGCGGGTTATTGGCGCTTTGGCTGCCATGGCCCACCAGCAGCAGCAGGGGTGCGAAATTGCGTGTCAGCCCCATAGCGGTCAGGATGCCCTTGGCCAAGGTGGCTGCGCCGGTGGGGTCGCTGGTTGCCAGGGTAAGCCGGGGGCGCAGCGCTGCGACCGCATTTTGTGGCAGACCCGCATCTTCCCAGCGCTCAAGCGCTTTGGTGGAAGCGAGACTGCTCGACAGAAGCTTTGCAGCGTAGGGCAGCCCCATCGATTCGACAAAACTGAACGCGGAAGACGAGCTGGCGCGGAAATCTGCCCAGCGCTGGCGCCATTGGAGTGCGTTTTGTCTTCGCCGCGCCACAACCTGCCCGAGCGCCGCGCTGCCATCGTCTGTTGCCTGGTGTTGACTCAACCCGCCTGCGCTGCTTTCAGTCACCGTAATGCTCGCGGCCAGCAATCCTGGCAGTTGTGGTCGGGTCAGAGCACTGCCGACCGGGTTGTACGCTATTGGCAAGCCGAAAAAACCTGCAAAACCGCGGGTGTGCAGACCAGGATTGACTGATTCCAGTGCGCGGCGAAAGACCTCGGAGCGGACATCAATGCAAAACACAGCCTGCACAGCGGGTGGATCGGCAGCCGGTAACGGGGCACTCGCCACGAGCCTCCTGATCAGTGCGCGCTGGTAGGCAATCTCCACTGCGCTTTGCAGCAGCCAGTCCTGGCGCTGCGCTGATTGCAGGGCGGCGTAAGCCTCGTCCGCCGCGCCCCAGCGCAACGCCAAGAAGGGCTGAACGGCACCGGGTGGCGCGTCACCATGTAGCAGCCATTCCCAAGCGATGCGGATTGCCAAAAGATCAACGATTTGCGCGTCGTCTGTGCCAGAAAGGCGCGCCTGCCAGCGCAGGTAGGCGCACCACGCAGACCAGCCACCGATACTCATCAGCAGCGCATTGAGGTAAGCCTCCCGGCCTTTTTCCGGAATCGCCAGTGCATCGAGTGCGTAACCAATGATCGCGAGGGGCTCGCTTGGCAAAACCGCCAGCCGTGACTTCAACGCGGCCTGCCCTTTGCGCCAAGGCAGGCCGTGATCAGCATCGAGCTGACGGTGCCAACTTTGGTACAGGCCACCCGTCTTGTCCATTGTCCAGGTGGACTGGTGCTGATCGAAAAATGCGGCGCAGTGCTGGCTTATTTGATGGGTGACGAGCGCAGTCCAGGTCAAGCCAGGACGGGGCGGCGTGCCAGCATCGCGCAGATCTGTAACTAACGGAATCGGCAGAACGGGCAACTCTGGTTCTTGGATCGCCGCCATCATCTCGCGCACCAGTTCTTGCGCGCTTCGCGGATCGGACGTCGCAGGCCTGTTGACGGATGCACAGCCCACTTGCGCATCTGCGGCGGCCTGGAGGTGCTCTGGCCTGAGACAACCCGCATGCCATTGCTCGCGGAACCACTGCAATGGCATCGTGAGCCTGGTGCCGGACAGCGTGCCCAATACTGCAGCTGCCTCGGACATGGGACGGCCCACCCAGCCCCAATAAGGATTCACTGCGATGAACTGATCCAACGGCCAGGTTGGTGCGATCCGTTGCGTGGCAACTGCCACCTGGTCGGCCAGGCGCTGTGTGCGCTCCAGAAGGGTTTCAGCGGGTTTGTCCATGAGGTCCCCATGTCATTGATGCGGGCAACACTGCGAGCTTCGGCTTTGGCGCTGGTGGGGGCCAAATACTGAAAGCGATGTTGCTGAACTTCTCATCTAAAAAGAGACCGCCATAAAACCATGGGTAGAGTCCGCGCACCAAAGTGGTGTGCGCAGCCATGCGAATCAGCGATTGCATTGCAAACAGGATTGCAAAGGCAACAGCAACACCGATCCACAGTGCCGCCGGTGGCTGCGCCGTGGTGGGCAGCACCCACGTCGAGAAGAGCAAATGCAAGCCGACGTACGCAAAGCTCACACCAAATGCACCCAGCACAAGCGCTATCAGCCACCACCCGCCCAAGCGAAGTGATTGCGCATGCACCAGCGGCACAATGGCCAGCGCCACGATTCCACCCAACACCCATAAAGCCGGTGACAAGGAATTGCCGGGCATCACCGCGCCCCACGCGGCCTTCGCAGCCAACGTCATACCGATACCGACCAATATACCGACGACCAGGCCTCCAAAGCTCGGCGCACGGCCAGGAGGTGACATCTGTGTCATCGTCGCCCGACGAACGGCGCCTCCAGCGCTGAGAAAGGCATGCGCCTTGTACAGCGAGTGAGCCAGCAAGTGCAACAGTGCCATATCCCAGGCACCCAAGCCACACTGCATCAACATGAAGCCCATTTGCGCGCAGGTGGACCACGCCAGCATCACCTTGACGCTGATGCGGGTAGTCATCACCAAGGCGGCAAGAACCGCCGTCGCAGTGCCTGCAATCACTAGCAGCGCCTGCGCCGCTGGTACTTCAGACACCAAGGGCGCAAACCGAATCAGCACAAAACCGCCCAAATTGACAATACCTGCGTGCAGTAGCGCCGACACCGGCGTAGGTGCCTCCATCACTTGGATCAGCCAGCCGTGAAACGGCAATTGCGCACACTTGAACAGGGCTGCCATGACCACCAGCAGCACGCCGGCCTGCGCAGCGGTTGTCAAATGTCCTTCCGCTGAGGCGCGGGCCATGATCTGATCGATGTGCAGTGTTTGAAAAGTGACGGCGAACAGCACACCAGCCCCCAGCATGCACAGATCTGCGGCACGCCCAACGATGAATTTCTTGTGCGCTGCCACTACCGCAGCAGGCCGATCACTGAAGAAAGTGAGCAAGCGATGCAACGCCATGCTGGTGCTCATCCACGCGAGAACCAGCACCGCCATATGGTTAGTGGTGACGACTACGCCCACGGCTGCCAACGTGGCCATCAACCAGCGCACGTAATGGCACTGTGCAAGCTCGCCGTCCAGATAGGGCTGCGAGTAGCGCACGATCACCCAGCCCACAAACGCCACCAGCAGCGACATCAGTGCACCCACGGTATCGGCGCGCAAAGCAAAGCCGCTGCCTTCCATTCCGAACAAGACGATGAATGTTGACAGTGCGGCGAACGCCAGCCCCGCCGCCGATGCCCATCGCGCCCAGCGCCATGCGGCGGCGGTGCTGCGGGTCCTGGCATCAACCGAGGAGCCCACGAGGTCGCTGCGCCCGGCAAGCAGCGCTGCGGCACCTGCCAACACGGCAGGTGCCAGCAGCAATGCGGTTTGCCAAAGAGGCAAGGTCGCGCCATCGGCGGGATAAGTGATCATGATGAGAGTGCCTTCAATGTTCCAAAGCGTGACTTTGCATGTTTTAGTTAATTCTGTAAAATTCATTGTTTATTAGAATATGTTCTTTTTTATAGAATGTTATTGACGTGTCGCGCCTGAACTTTCACCACCTTCACTATTTTTGGGCGGTCGCCAAGGATGGCAACCTCACCCGCGCTGCCACCAAGCTGCATGTGTCGCAGTCGGCTTTGTCAACGCAGATCAAGCAGTTGGAAGAGCAATTGGGCCAAGCGCTGTTTGCACGGGCCGGGCGCGGCCTGCAACTCACTGAAGCGGGGCAGTTGGCCTTGGGCTATGCAGATTCCATCTTTTCATCGGGCACTGAACTGATGGCGCTGTTGCGCGAGGGGCGGCGAGACGAGCGCCAGGTAGTTCGCATCGGTGCAGTGGCGACACTGTCGCGCAACTTCCAGGAGAACTTCATCCGCCCGCTGATTGGGCGTGCGGATGTTGAAATGGCGATGTATTCAGGCAGCCTGGCCGAGATGCTGGCCCGACTGCGTGTGCATACGTTGGACTTGATTTTGTCCAACCGCCGGGTGCATGCCAGTGCGGCCGACCCGTGGCGTTGTAGGCGCATCGCCCGCCAGCCGGTGAGTCTGGTGGGCAAGCCCCGCCCCAAACGGCGCGCATTTCGCTTTCCGCAGGAGCTGGCCGAGGTGCCGCTGCTGCTTCCTGGGCGGGACAACGACATCCGCGCAGGCTTCGATCTGTATTGCGAGCAGCTTGGCATTCGCTACCAGTTGCGCGCTGAAGTGGACGACATGGCCTTGCTGCGCCTGCTGGCCCGCGACGCGGATGGCGTGGCACTGCTGCCCACGGTCGTGGTGCAAGACGAGCTTCGCAGCGGACAACTTGTGGAATACGGTGTGATACCCGATCTGCACGAAAACTTTTATGCCATTTCAGTGCAGCGGCATTTCGAGTCGCCACTGCTCAAAGCCTTACTCATGCAGCCTGAGGCTGATGTATTAGGTGGGCTGCTCACGGGGCCGGGCTTGTAAGTTCGTCCTTCGACTCAGACTATTATTGACATTTGCTCCCCAACCGCGTGAAATAGCTTGAGACACTTTCAGGGAGACGGCCATGGACAGCAAGAATCGCCAGCTCATCATCTGCTGCGACGGTACCAACAACAACCTGACCGGGCGGCGCAACGACACCAACGTGTCCCAGCTGTGCGAGCTGCTCGCACCCGATACCCAGAACCAGCTTTTGTACTATGACCCCGGCGTGGGCAATTCGGGCACTTTCCCCGGTGCCACCTGGACTGAACAAATCAAACAAAAGTGGGAGCGGCTCTCCAGCCTCGCATTTGGCAGCGGCATCTACGACAACATTGCGGAGGCCTACCGCTTTCTGATGCGCAACTGGCGTGAAGGGGATGAGATTTTTCTATTCGGCTTCTCGCGCGGTGCTTTCACGGCGCGCAGCCTCGGTGGGTTAATCAACACGTTTGGCATTTTGCGGCCTGATATGGACGCGATGGTGCCCTCACTGCTGCATGTTTACTTCCTAAAGCGCGACACGCCGACCCAGAGGGATCGGTTTGAAACGCTCAAAAATCAAATCGGCGACCTGTTCTGCGCGGATGCTGCACGGCAAGCGCCAATATGGTTTGTGGGCGTTTGGGACACGGTTGAATCGGTCGGTGCACCAGTTTTGTTGACCAAGGAAATTTCCGCCAAAGCAACCATCGTCAACAAGCGCTTCATGCACGTGCGCCAGGCGCTGGCGCTGGACGAATATCGCTACACTTTCGCCCCGCGCCCCTACTGGATTGAGCAAGGCTACGACTACGCCGCGCAAGGCCAATCCATCGTGCAGGAGTGGTTCTCTGGCGGCCACTGCGACGTGGGAGGCGGCTATGCAAACGAGTGGGCAGGCTTGTCAACGCAAACCTTGCTCTGGATGGTCGATCAGGCGGCTTCACCGCTGTGCAAGCTGCGCTTGAGCCCGGCGCTACTCCGTGGCGACAAGCCAGATCACGCGCTGATCGCTAAGCATTTGGACGAACGCTCCAAGCAGCGAGGATCGCGCGCACGCCTGGTGCACAGCGAGACCTACAGCACGCCGTGGTGGGCATTGGTAGGTTTGACGGTGCGCGACCCCGTGGTGCCGATGAAACCGACTGATGCTGACATCAAGCTCGCGCGCCCGGTTGAATCAAGCGCAGTCGCTGCTGCCGCGCTGGAGTTTCCCAAAGACACCGTTTGGAAAACTCCGCGCGCCTGGGGTTGGTTGGTGTTTGCGGCCTTCATGTACGGCGTGTTCGCGACCATGGCGGCAGCATTTCACCTCGGGCCCAACTCGGCGAGTGCGGCTGCCGTGTGCACCCTGCCCTTTTCGTCCATCTTTTCGTGGATGAATGAGCTGCCGCCGCTGGCCAGCGCCAACCTGTGCTTCGCGAAATGGCAACTGGCCTGGTGGGCCAGCGGGCAGTCGCCCAGCGCGGGATTGATCGGTTACCACAGCCCGAATCGCGCGGTCGCCATCGATTTCTTCATCATCGCAAGTTACGGCTACCTGCTGGCGCGCGGCGCAGGTTGGGCGTTTGCGCGGCGTGCGGGCCTACGCCGCGTGGGCATGAAGCCCTCCAAAGCGCTGCAAATTTTGGGCATGGCACCGCTGGTTGCAATCCTGGGCGACGTTGTGGAGAACCTGCTGAGCTGGTTAACGCTGGCCGTGGCGCGCAACTCGTTCTTGCCCAATGCTGAGTATGCTGTCGGCGTTTTCATGAGCGCCGCAGCAGCAACAAAATGGCTGGCTCTGCTCGCCAGCCTTGCACTCATCCTTTGGGGCTGCTTGGTGAAAAGAGATCAGCGAGATCAACGCCCATTGAGCGGATAAGCCGGATCGGTGTACCCCGGCGTGGACGGATGGCCGGGCCGCACCAGGCTGTCCACCAGCGCCTCATCTTCAGCGGTGACGACGTAGTCCAGCGCCGGCGCGTAATCCTGCCATTGCTTCAACGTCCGCGGCCCGGCGATCACCGAGCTGACACGCGGATTGGCCAGCACCCAAGCGGTGGCGAATTGCGCGAGTGATACGCCTTTATCCGCCACATGCGCTTGCAGCTTTTGCGCGATCACCAAGGATTCTTCGCGGAACTCGGTATCAGATATGCGCTTGTCGCCCCGGCCAGCGCGGGTGCTTGGGTCTGGCTTTTGACCTGGCGCGTACTTGCCCGTCAATACGCCGCGCGCGATGGGTGAATAAGGTGTCACGCCGATGCCGAAATGCGCACACGCGGGCAGCACCTCGACTTCCGGCATACGGTTAAGAAGGTTGTAGTAAGGCTGACACACCACGGGTGAGGGCATGCCCAATTGAGATGCGATGCTCACCGCCTCGGCAATGCGCCAACCCCTGAAGTTGCTCACGCCCCAGTAGCGAATCTTGCCCGTCTGCAGCATGGCCTGTAGCGCGCGCAGCGGCTCCTCCAGGTTCATGCCGTTAATGTCCAGATGCATGTACAAGATATCGACGTAATCGGTTTGCAAGCGAGCCAGCGAAGCATCGATTTCGCGCATCATCCAGGTTCGGGAGAACTGGCTCTCGTTGACGCGATCCGACATCTTGTTGCCCAGCTTGGTGGCCAGCACCCAGTCGTGCCGCTGCGGTTTGATCAGCTCGCCAACCATGACCTCTGACGCGCCCTTGCTATAGACATCTGCCGTGTCGATGTAGTTGACGTTGTGCGCGTGGGCATCGGCAACGATGCTTCGGGCTTCATTGATGTCAGTCTGATCCCCAAACATCATCGTGCCCAAGCACAGAGTGGAGACTTTGAGATTGCTGCTGCCAAGGTTACGGAATTTCATGGTGTGGTTGATGTGAGTGGATGGCTGGTAAGAATCAAACGAAACGGTGATGATCTCGAATTGTGGGCGACGATTGATGCGCAATCCAGTTGGTATTGATGTTCATCAATACTATTTGCTATACATTGTGTAGCTACTTATGCACATTATTCGAGAGCTAGAGGCACAAAACACTCATAATTTGATCAAAATTCATGGATTTTGACTAAAAATTAACCTGTGAGTTAATTTTAATCAAAACTAAGTGGCAAACACCGTGACAGCCTCGTGAAAAACTGATGAATTAGAAGAACCCTTCTAAAATGTTGCGGCGCAGCAAAAATCACTTGCACAGTCACGGGATAACCCTATAATTCAATCCATGCTGCACTGCAACATAAACGACGACACCTACAACAAACTAGTGCCTTCGATGACAGCGCAGATAAGAAGCCATTTCACTTTTTCCACCTTGTTCACCTTACTTCACTGGAGATAACACTATGTTTACCGTTGACCAAATCGTCGCTACTCACAAAGCCAACATGGAGACCATGATGGGCTTTACAAGCAAAGCCTTCGAAGGTATTGAAAAAATTGTTGAGCTGAACCTGACGGCATCGAAAGCTGCCCTGTCTGAAGTCAGCGACCACGCCAAGGCCGTCATGAGCGTGAAAGACGCGCAAGAGTTGATGGCCCTTCAAACCAGCTTCCTGCAACCCATGGCCGAGAAGACCGCCGCTTACAGCCGTCACCTGTATGACATCGCATCGAGCTCGTCTGCCGAGTTCACCAAAGCGGTTGAAGAGCAAACCAGCGCGGCCCAGAAGAAATTCACGGGCATGGTTGACGCTGCCGCCAAGAATGCTCCTGCCGGCTCTGAGACCGCAGTTGCCGTGTTCAAAAGCGCCGTGGCTGCTGCCAGCAACGCGTTTGAGTCGGTCCAAAAAGCCGTGAAGCAAGCAACCGACGCTGCTGAATCCAATTTCAACACCGTGGCAGCCAACACGGTCGAAGCCACCAAACAAGCCACCAAAAAGCGTTAATTCATCACACTCAACTGGATATTTCAGGGGCTTTTTGTGAATTGGAGTAATGGCTCTAGTTTTCAAGGGAAAACCCTGACATACTTCAGCAATCAGTGATTCATCGCTTTATTGGGAACTTAAATGCAAGTCTAGGTTTCTACTGGTTGTCTCCTCGGGTCCTTTCGAAACCTTTTCAGGTTCAGGGATCCCTTAAGGGCTAGTCTTCGGATTAGCCCTTTTTTTTTGGTCTGATTGCAATTTACAGTCAAGGCACCCGCGCCAACTCCACCAT
>JANNFW010000183.1:0-2430 GCA_031380235.1 Rhodoferax sp.
ACATTCGCCTGCGTCGGCGAGTGCGACCAAATCGCCCCCAGCAACGACCCCGCTCCGGCAGAAATCAGCACATCAGGCTCGATATGTGCCAACGTGCCAATGCGATGCGCAGGGTGCTCGGCGGGATGCTGGGCGAAAGGCTGACCAAGGGTGAGCATAAAAAATTCTACTCCGCACCGGGCGATTGCAATACCGCGATGCTGTCGAAAAATCGCGGTTCTGAGGGCACGCGCGCGGGAATCAGCGGGTTAACCCGGCACCAGATCAGCCACGGCGGCAACACCATGCGCTCAGGCGAGCCGTTGGCGCGCCACCCACCCATCCACCGGAGACAGTTCATCATGCCCACTGCCCAAGCAATTACCCATGCCACCAGCGGCACCGACCCCAAAATGTCCCTTGCGTACCCAGACGGTTCGCTGATCGTTCGCGCCAAGCAAATCCCCTGGACGCCCTGGGGCATGCCCGGCACCCAGTTCAAACTGCTGCATTGCGACGATGCCTCCAGTCTGTTGGTCATCCTGTTAAAAGTCGATGCCGACACCGTGGCAGGCGTTCACAAGCACTTCGGCGCGGCGCATGCGTACATCCTTCAAGGTGGTTTCGGCTACGAGCACGGCGAGGTGTTTGAGGGCGACTACCTGGTGGAAGCCGGTGGCATCACCCACCAGCCGTTCACGGGGCCCAACGGAATGACGTTGCTGGGCTTCATGTTCGGCCCGATCGGCGGCTTTGACGATGCAGGCAACTTGGCCGGTGTGCTGGACATCGACTGGCACTACCAAACCGCCAAGGCCAACGGCGCGGCGGATCATATTCACCGCAAATCGATGGAACCTGCGCGGGCGCATTGAAGGCGGGAGCGGGCAATCACCTGCGTCGATTTATTTCACGTCAGCAACGCCACCGCCCCCGAAAACGTCAAAAACGCTGCTGCCGTCGTCACCATGATGATGCGCGCGATGCGGGCGCTGTCGGCATCGTAACGCTCGGCCAGCATCGCGACGTTGCTGGCGCTGGGCAGGGCGGCGACCAGAACCATCACGGTGAGCGCGAACTTGCTCAAGGGCACGCCCAGGCTGATGGCCAAGGCGCCCACCACCAGCACCAGCACCGGGTGCAGCAGCAGCTTGATCATGGCGATGGGCAAATAGTCGCCTAACATCAGAGGCTCTGCGTGCCCGCGCGCGGTGAGGATTTGTGAGCGCGCCAGCACCGCGCCAATGGTGAACAGCGCCACCGGCGAGGCGGCATCGGCCAGCATGCCCAGCGTCTGCTCGACGGGCTTGGGCAGCTCCAAGCTGACGGCTGACGACAACGCCCCCGCCAAAATCGCCCACGGCATCGGGTTCATCGCTGCGCCTTTGAGTGCGTTTTTCGCCGCCTTGGCCGCGCCGTGTTCATCCGCGCCATCCAGGCGCGACAGCGCAATGCACAGCGAGGTGATGACGATCAAGTCCGCCAAAATCGTGATGATCGCAGGCCCCGCCGCCTTCGGGCCGAGCAGCGCCACCAAGAGCGGTACCCCCATGAAGCCGGTGTTGGGAAACGCGGCCACCAGTGCGCCCAGCGACGCATCGTTCCAGCGAATGCGCACATTGAAACTGATCGCAATCGCAAACGCCACAATCATCAACCCGCAGGTGAGGTAAACAAAAAATACGCCTGCATCCAGCAACTGCGCCACCGGCATCGACGCGCCAAAGCGG
Organism: Rhodoferax sp.; assembly: GCA_031380235.1. GTDB lineage: Bacteria > Pseudomonadota > Gammaproteobacteria > Burkholderiales > Burkholderiaceae_C > JANYCG01. The sequence continues at coordinate 1,710 of JANNFW010000183.1, forward strand.
TACAACAAGCAGGGCAGCGCAAAAAACAGCACAAAGCCGTTCAGGCCCGGAATCGCCTCCAGCGGCAGCCAGCCGCGCCGCCCGGCGACGTAGCCTGCGAGTACCAAAGCAAAGAAGGGAAAGGTGACGAGGAGGATTTGCAGCACTGGGGGATTTTCTACGGACTTTTGTGCAGGGTTTAAAACAGCATCAAAAATGCAGCCAATGGCACCACCGCAAGGGGGATCGACGACTTGGCGACCAGGCGCGCCAAGTCGTCTTCGGCGAGGGCTGTTTTGCTGACGACGATGCAGGCTGTGCAGTTCAACTGCTGGGCCAGGTTGACCGCTTTGAGCACGTCTTTGTCTTGCACTTGGTTGCGGTATTTCACCTCGATGCCAATCATGCTGTGGCCCAAATCGACGATGAAATCCAACTCGTCGTTGTTGCGCCGCCAGTAGCCCAACTCCACCAACCCGGGCCATCGGCGCAGGTGGTTGGCCACCACGTTTTCGGCATAGGCGCCCATCAAGGTCGGGTCTGCCACCATCTGCTCTTGGCTTAACTTCATCACCGCATTTCGCACCGCCAGATCAACCAGATAGGTTTTGAAGTTCCCCGCTTTGGCCGTGGCCTTGGTGCTGGTGTGTTTGTGCAAACGCCAAACCAGATCAGTCGCTTCCAAAAGCGGGAAATAGGTTTCGATGGTGGAGCGGCCACCACAACGCCGATGCCGGCGGCG
>JANNFW010000293.1:0-2077 GCA_031380235.1 Rhodoferax sp.
AATGTTGCGGATAAGCCCCAGGTGACAAGCGCAGGCTGCCACTGCCGCAGCCGCGCCAAAGCCAGTTGCAACTGCACACCGCGCTTGCTGCCCATCAGCTCATGCCATTCGTCCACCACCACCATGCGCAGACTGTAAAACATCGCGCTGGCGTTGGGCTGGCTGAGCAGCAGCGTCAGGCTCTCGGGCGTGGTGATCAGCGCGGTGGGCAAGCGACGGGATTGACGTGCGCGCTCGGCGCTGGAGGTGTCGCCACTGCGCACGCCCACGCTCCAGGGCAGGTTCATTTCCGTCAGTGGAGCCTTGAGCGCACGCTCGGTGTCGGCAGCGAGTGCGCGCATAGGCGTGATCCACAGAACCGTCAACGGCAACGCGGGAGGTGCACGTTTTTTCGCCACTGAATCAGTCACAGGCATGGACGCTTTTGCAGGCCCAGCGTAGCGATTCAACGCCGCCAGCCACACCGCGTATGTTTTGCCGGATCCCGTGGTGGCGTGCAACAACCCAGATTTGCCTTGCGCGACCGCTTGCCACACCTCGCGCTGAAACGCGAACGCCTTCCAGCCATGCTGCTTGAACCAAACATCGGCCAATGTCGCTTTCACGCGCGAAGCGATGGCGCGGACGGGGGGAGATTCAGCGAGCAACGTCAACTAACCAGCTCCGCGCTGCTTGACTCCGGCAGCAGTGCCTTGAGCGACGCCAGCGTGTCGGCCTCATTCAGCGGTTTGTCCTGGCGCCAACGCAACATGCGCGGGAAGCGTACTGCAATGCCGCTTTTGTGGCGCGTACTGAGCGAGATGCCTTCAAAGCCCAGCTCAAACACCAGCGTGGGCGTAACGCTGCGCACCGGCCCAAATTTCTCAACCGTCGTCTTGCGGATGATGGCATCCACCTGGCGCATTTCGGCATCAGTGAGGCCCGAATACGCTTTGGCAAACGGCACCAGCTTTCGATCCGCCACGCCGTCCGGCGCATCCCACACCGCAAAGGTGAAGTCGGTGTACAGGCTGGCGCGCCGCCCATGGCCGGCCTGCGCGTAGATCAATAAGGCATCCACGGTGTAGGGGTCGATCTTCCATTTCCACCAGACACCCACGTCTTTCGTGCGGCCCACGCCGTAATAGGCAGAGACGTTTTTCAACATCAGGCCTTCCACACCCAGGCTGCGCGCCTGAGCCCGCTGAACGGCGAAGTCAGCCCAACTGTCGCCTTGCAGCACGGTCGAAATTCGTAGTTGCGGCTGGGAGACATTCGCTATCAATTTGTCAAGCTGCTCGCGCCGCGCAGATTGAATCTGCTGACGAACATCGACTCCCTGCCACTCCAGCAGGTCATAAGCCAACATCGCCACCGGAACTTGAGCTAACAGTTTGGCACCTAACGTTTTGCGACCAATGCGTTGCTGCAGCAGAGCAAAGGCCTGCACCCGCGCATCCTTCCACACCACAATTTCACCATCCAGCACCGTGCCATCGGGCACGTGGGCGGCCAGTGCGGCAAGCTCAGGAAAACGCTCGGTCACCAACTCTTCGCCGCGCGACCAGATCCATATCTGCCCTTCGCGCTTCACAAGTTGCGCGCGGATGCCGTCCCACTTCCACTCGACCTGCCACTGCGACGGGGCACCAAGCTGCGCGTCAAACGCTGTAACGTCGGTTTGCAGCGCATGCGCGAGGAAAAACGGGTAGGGCTGGCCGGGGTCACGTGCATCCTGCAAATCGTCGCCAGCCGCTGCGATCAGTCGCTCATAAAGCGCAGCCGTGGGCCGCGCCGAAATGTCGGTGTAGCCCACCATCCGCTGAGCGATGCGCTTGGCATCAACGCCGCTCAAGGCGGCCAGCGCGCGCGTGACCAGCAGGCGCGACACGCCCACCCGAAAACTGCCGGTGATCAATTTGATGAACACCAATTGGCTGGCGCGATCCAACTGTTGCAGCAATGGCAACAGTTGCGCAACTATTTTGTCAGGTGCTGCGCTGCGCAGGGGCAGCAAGTGATCTTCCACCCACACGGCCAGGCCTTCAGACGATGCGTTTTGCGACAGCGGCAACAGCAGGGTGATGGTTTCCGCCAG
>JANNFW010000315.1:0-5048 GCA_031380235.1 Rhodoferax sp.
CCGCACGAATCGCCTCTGCAAATTCTTTCGCGCTCTGAAACCGGTCGGCCGGCACTTTGGCAATCGCCTTTTTCACCACCGCATCCCATGCGGCGGGCAGGGTCAGGTTGAGGGTGGACGGCGGCAGGGGCTCTTCACGCAGCACCTTGTACATGATGGTGGTGGCGTTGCCGGTAAAGGGCTTTTCGCCCGTCAAAAACTGGTACAGGATCACGCCGCAGGAGAACAGGTCACTGCGGCCATCGACCGTGTGGCCCATGAACTGCTCGGGCGACATGTACGCCGGCGTGCCCAAGATGGTGCCGGCCTGCGTCAGCTCGGATGTCTCCAGCCGCGCGATACCAAAGTCTGCCACCTTGACGTGGCCATCGGCCAGCACGATCAGGTTGGCGGGCTTCATGTCGCGGTGGGTTACGCCCTTGCTGTGCGCATGGTCCAGCGCTTCAAGCATCTCCACCATCAGCCGCTCCACCTGCTTGAGGGGGAAGCGCTCATCGGACTCAAAGAAATCCCGCAACTCGCGGCCCTGTACGTACTCCATCGCGATGAAAGCAACCCGCTGACCGCCGCCCATGGGTGGCTGCGCGCCTGCCACCATGGTGTGATCGGTCTCGGCGACCACCTCGCCGTAGTCATACACGGCAACGATGCCAGGGTGGTTCAGACGGCCTGCCGCCTGGGCCTCACGCTTGAAGCGGGCCAGCACGTCATTGACGTCGCCGCCTTTGAGCTGCGAAGGCAATATCGTCTTGATGGCCACCACACGCTCGATGCCAGGATCGAACCCCTCGTACACGATGCCCATGGCACCTTTGCCGAGTTCGCGGCGAATCTGGTATTTGCCCAGTTGGGTGATAGGTGGCATGGGGGTTGGCATGGCCGACTCCTGCGTTAGTTTCTTGAATGAGAACGGTGCTTTATGAAAGCGCTTTACTTGTGCTTGGCGTCGATATCCCACACCGTTGTCTGCACCAGGCGCTGGATCATGGTGTCCAGGCCCACACCGCCCTTGGCGCTGCTGGAGACACCCATGACGCTGGAGCCGGTCGCACCCACTTCCATCTTCAGTTCTTTGTAGCCAGTGGCCACTTGCACGGTGGTGTTGGCATCCATGATTTTGTAGCGCATGCCAATCAACCACACGCCGGTCGCCTCGCCGGTCTGCACCGAGCCCACCACGCCGCCTGCCGCGTAGCCCGCACGGCCGCCCGCCAGGCTGCTGATCAGCCCACCAACGGCGCGACCATCAAAGCCCTTCTTGTTTTCGGCAATCTGCTCGGCTTTGAGGATGTCAAATTTGACGATCCACTTGGTGGTCTTGAGCTTGCCGGGTTGCATCACCTTGCGCGCGGCTTTCGGGTCGCCCAGGTTGAAAGCCAGCGACACTTCGTTCAACAAACTGCCCAGGTTGGCACGCTCCAGCACCGAGAAGTTGGCCTGCGACAGCTCGATTTCGGCAAAGTCTGCAATATTGTTGGGCGTGAATTTTTGTGTGAAGGTGGCGTTACTGGCCTTGATTTCGCCAGGGATCACGATCAGCGCCGGGCCTTTTTTGTTCTTGTTTTTGTAATCCACCTCTTGGTAGGCGGCAGCGTCTGCGGCGGCGTTGGCCTGCACCGAGGTGGATGAGCCTGCATTGGGCGATGGGTTGCCAAAGGTCGGCCCCTTCGAGGCCGCCGGGGCTGCCTGTGCGGTGGTTCCGCTGGGTGCCAGCGATTGCGCGGTGCTGCCTGCAGGCGCGGGGCCTGCCGTTTGGCAGCCGGTCAGGATCAGAAGGCTCGCCAGCACACTGGAGAGCGTCGCGTTGCGGATGGAAATCATGGTTTACTCACTTGTTCACAAAATTAAGGTCACTTATATTTGGCATCGATGTCCCACACCGCCGTTTGAATCAGGCGTTGCACCATGGTGTCCAGCCCCACGCCGCCTTTGGCCGAATCTGAGGCACCCAGCACGCTGGTGGAGGTGGAGCCGACTTCCATCTTGAGCTCCTTGTAGCCCTGGGCGACCTGGTCGGTGGTCGTGGCATCCATGATCTTGTAGCGCATGCCGATGAGCCATACGCCCGTAGAGTCCTGTGTGCGCACAGAACCCGCCACCTGGCCGGCCGCTGAGCCGCCCAGCCCGCCAAACATGCTGATCAGGCCGCCCACAGCGCGGCCATCAAAGCCCTTTTTATTCTCGGCAATCTGCTCGGCTTTGAGGATGTCAAACTTCACGATCCATTTGGTGGTCTTCAGTTTGCCCACCTGCATGCTCTTGCGGGCTGCGTTGGGATCCCCCAGGTTGTAGGCCAGGGAGATTTCCTGGAGCAGATTGCCCAGGTTGGCTCGCTCCAGCACCTGAAAATTCGCGCTGGAGAGTTCCAGCTCGCCAAAATCAGCAATGTTGTTGGCGGTGAATTTTTGCGTGAAGGTGGCGTTGCTGGCTTTGATCTCTCCGGGGATCACCACCAGTGCCGGGCCTTGCTTGTTGCGGTTGGTGTACTCGACCTCTTTGTAGGCAGCGGCATCGGCAGCCGCGTTGGCTTTGTCGGAGGTGGACGAGCCCGCCGTGGGCGACGGGTTACCAAAGGTCGGTTGTGCCAGCGCCTGGCCTGTCAGGCCGAGCAGAACAGTGATTGCGAGTGTGCTGATTGATTTTTGCGTGTTTGACATGATTTGATCCCTTCGTAGTTTTAGTGGATGCCGTGGTTAATAGGCCTCTTCACTTGGCCCCAGCCGCCTTGCAATAGTCGCTGTAAAGCTTGGCCACGACCTCTTCGGCGCTTTCTTCCACCAGAGTCAGCGCCATACCCGCGACATCATGCCCGGCATAACTTTCGTTGCTGGCGCTGGATTGCGAGATCATGCGCCCATTCGCGCCCGACAGGGTGAATTTCATGCCAATACTGACCTGGTTGACGTTGATGATGGCATTGCGATGCGTGCTGCTGGTGATCACGCCGCGCAGAATGTATTGGGCCGCCAGGCGGCGTGATGCGCTGATGGCGGCATCCGCGTCATTTTTGAAAAACGCGTTGATTTCGGCTTGTGCCACCTGCGCGCGGATTTGCGCGGGCGTGAAGGTACGCAGGCCCACCGCCTGAAGCCGATCATTGATGGCGCTGACGTGGGTGTTGTACGAGGCCTGGTTGGCGCTGATCATGCCGTCTTTGTTCTCGGCGATCACCACCATGATTTTCTGGTTCTTGATGCGGTTCAGGCAAGGTGCGGCCAGCATCTCCTGAACTTGGGCGTTGCGCTTGTCCTTGGCGTCTTTATCCGCCTTCGCAGCGGGGTCGGGGTCAGAAAACTTGAAACCCTGCGCGTGTGCTGGGAGGCCCGCGCCCAAGACCAGTCCGGTCAGCGTGGCCAGCAAAAATGAGAAGCGGTAGCGTGTCATCATAGGTGCCTCATTGTCGTGTCGTGTCGTGACGTGTCGTGACGGTGCAGAGCGTGACGGGTGTTGCAGGACGTGCCTCAACAGCTCATTGAGCCTCAGCACGTATTATGGGTAACACTTTGCATCTAAAACGAGGGATTTTGTCATGGATTTGGGTATTAAAAACAAGTGGGCACTGGTCTGCGGGGCCAGCAAGGGCCTTGGGCTGAGCTGCGCGCAGGCACTGGTGCAAGAGGGCGTGAACGTGGTGATCGTGGCGCGCGGGGCCGAGCTGTTGGAGGCATCGGCGGCAGCGCTGCGCTCAGATTTCGCCGGTTCGTCAGGCGCGCAGGTGATTGCCGTGCCTGCTGACATCACCACCGAGGAGGGCCGTGCCGCCGTTTTCGCGCTGCGACGCGACTTCGACATCGTGGTGACCAATGCCGGTGGCCCGCCGCCAGGCGACTTTCGCGACTGGGATCGCGCGGCGTGGATCAAGGCGGTCGATGCCAACATGCTGACCCCGATTGAGCTGATCAAGGCCACGGTGGACGGCATGGCCGCGCGCGGTTTTGGGCGGATCATCAACATCACTTCCAGCGCGGTGAAGTCGCCGATTGAAGTGCTGGGCCTGTCCAACGGCGCGCGCAGCGGGTTGACGGGTTTTGTCGCTGGCATTGCGCGCAGCAAAATTGCCGCGCAGGGCGTGACGATCAACAACCTGCTGCCGGGGCTGTTTGACACGGATCGCATCAAGACCACGATGGCTGGTGCGGCCAAAAAGCAGGGGGTTGCGCTGAATGTGCTGCTGGATGCCCGACGCAACGCCATCCCCGCGCAGCGCTTTGGCCAGCCGCAGGAGTTCGGCGCGATCTGTGCCTTTCTGTGCAGCGTCCACGCGGGCTACATCACGGGGCAAAACGTGCTGGCGGATGGTGGGTCTTATCCTGGCACCCATTGAGTGAAAACTGTTAATAATTAACCTGTGAGTTAATTATTGATCGAAAGTCAGCAAAATTTAGTAAAATAAGCATGTTTTGTGCCTCTGGCTCTCGTAAGTATTGCACAAGAAGCTATATAAAATATAGCAAATGAAGCCTGCTATCGACACTTCCCAGATAGACCTGCTGATCGTCGGCGCAGGTTTTGCGGGTCTTTACATGCTGTACAAAGCGCGGCAAATCGGCCTGAATGCGCAATTGATCGAAGCCGGTGGTGGTGTCGGCGGCACCTGGTATTTCAACTGCTATCCGGGCGCGCGGGTGGACATTCAGAGCATGGAGTATTCGTACTCGTTCTCTGAAGAATTGCAGCAAGCGTGGCGCTGGAGCGAGCGCTACGCGGGCCAGCCGGAATTGCTGCGCTACGCCAACCACGTCGCAGACCGCTTTGGCTTGCGTGACGGCATTGCGCTCAACACCCAACTGGCCGGCGCGGTTTTTGATGAAGTTAACAACTGCTGGCAGGCTCGCACCGAGAGTGGCAAGGCTTGGTCTGCGCGGTTTTTGGTGATGGCCAGCAGCCCGCTGTCGTCGCCCAATTGGCCTGCGTTCAAGGGGCTGGAATCGTTCAAAGGCAAGGTCTTCCACACGGCGCGTTGGCCGCAGGAAGCGGTGGACTTCACCGGCCAACGGGTTGGCATCACCGGAATCGCCTGGATCGCCGACGACCCGGTGCCGATGATG
>JANNFW010000320.1:0-8030 GCA_031380235.1 Rhodoferax sp.
TGGAGATGGGCAAGATCAATGGCCAGTCGATGGGCATCATTGCCGAGCGGCTGCCGACGATCTTCTTCAAGCAGGATGCGATGTTCCTGCGCTACAAAGACCCTTTGACGGGCGAGCAGTACACCCGAACCTTTGACCTGAATGACAGGTACCTGGCGCCGGGGTATGTGGAGAATATTGTGAATTCGGATGGGAGTATTCAGAGCAGCGCGTGGGGGAGTAATCCAGACAACGAGTTTGTCGGACGCAATGAGGATCCCAATGATCGACGGTATATGTGGGGTAACAATCAAGTTGCCCGAGGAGGTAACTTCTTTGACAGCATTGCCAAACAGTTCAGCGATGCGGTGACGGCCAGTGGGGCGATTGCGCCCATGTGGGAGGTGGAGACGGTGAACCGGCAGCGCCAGACTGGCGGTCTTTACGCGGGATACCAATATGCGGGGCAGACGACACAGGATGTTGCTCGCCAATCTGGCACCGCCCATCAATTCAGTTTGGGAGAGGCGGGTGAGGTTTTTACTCCCCATCCAGGTGATGCCCGTCCAGGAAATCGCACAACTTCAGGGGATGAGATTGACGAATCGAGCCAGCAAACTGCAACTGTCATTGCCCTGGATCTGAATGGCGATGGCATCATCACAGTCACCAAGAAAGAAACAGGCAACGGCGTGCTGTTTGATGTGGACAACGATGGCTTTGCTGAAGAGACCGATTGGATTGGCCCGCGTGATGGCATTCTGGTGCTGGACAGAACCAGCAGCGGGCAGGCGGCTGATGGGCAGATCAATCGGGGCGTGGATTTGTTCAATGACACCTGGGTGGACGGTACTAAGCGGCAGTTGTCTGTGCTTAATGAGATCGACGATGGCTTTGGTGGCCCTGGCTACTCTGGCATCAACAGTATTGGCGGCGAGGTGGTCGACCCCGTGTATGAGCACCTGCGAGTTTGGCAAGACATCAATGCCGATGGAGTGGCGCAAGCCGCAGAGCTGCAAAGCTTGGAGAGTCTGGGGATTTACAGCTTAAAGTGGAATGCAACAAATGCATCAGCGATTGGAAGCTTTAACCGCTCTTTCACCACAGGGCTGATGCAAAGCGTGAACTTGCTCGCCGATGCGGCAGGGGTGGCCACCGTTCAGGTGGGCAATAGCTTGCTGGTAAAGAAGGAGGTGGGTGGGCAAGATTTGTATGCCACGGCAGTGATTGACTACGGGGCGAGTACCGATGCCTCGGTACGGGCGGAGCACTCCGAGACCAGTGGGAATGGTACGTTAACGGTGACCGATGAAGTGCTGGACGGGCAGGAGGACATTGCAATCACAATGAGCGTTGATCAATTGCTCAAGAACGACCGATCAAGCCGCGGTGCGGTCGCCTTCGCGGGCTTGACCAGCATGCTGACGCGGTCACCAACTTGGGGGGATGTCGGCGGCTATACGTACTACGATCCGGACACACAAACCATCACCTTTAAGCCCCACGAAAACTTTAATGGCATCGCGAGCTTTGGTTACATCGTGCAGGACGGACAGGGAAGTAGTGCATTCGCCACCGCCTACATCGACATCGCCGCCGTAGACGATGCCCCCGTCATCGAAGTCACAGGCGCTCGCCGCCAGGCCAGTTGGAAGGATTTGAACCTGACCCTCAATGCACAGGGGGCGATGATTTATGGACTACAGGCCGCAGTCAACAACGCCATCGGCCAAGCACCGGCGGGCCCGAATGTGCAGGTGGCCGCGATGGGCTACCTGGGGGCCAGCGGTACATCATTGCTACCGGATAGCGTGGGCATCATCGGGGCGGCGGCGGGCAAGCTGTATTTTGCGGCGCTGGGTCAACCAGGTAACGCTGCCACGCAAGCGCCGTGGGTGGAGGTGTGGGTCGACACGGTGGGCAACCCCAACCGCGGCACCATCACGGTCAGTGATGTGGACGATGAAGACAATCAGGGCCTGATCAGCATTGGCGTGGACAAAGTGGAGGGCGGCTACTCGCGCGATGGTCAGTTTGGCAACACCACGGTGATTGACAACGGTGATGGCAGCGCCCGCTTTGAGTACGAGCGAAAGAGTTTGTGGAGCGAGGCACCGCGCACCTACATGACGGGGCTGACGGAGTCTTTCGAAGGTACCCCGGTGTACGTTCCGGCCAAGATCGGGCCCGATGATGCCTTCATGCTGGAGATCAAGCAGGCTGGGGCAACGCCTGAGCAAACTATTACGACTTACAAGAAAGTGATCGTCGGCGGTGGCGATGTGAGTCAACTTCGAAGCGAAGACGAGTACCTGACGTTGGTGGACGGTGCCTTTCAACCCCCCGCTGACTTGGCACCCTTCAACGCCTTTCCCATCGTGCTGGATTTGAACGACAACGGCTTTCGCTTCATTGCCAAAGACGACTCCAGCGCGTTTTATGACCTGGCGGGCGACGGCGTGCGCCGCGCCACGGCCTGGACATCGGGGCAAGATGCCTTGCTGGCGTATGACGCAAACGACGACGGCAGGATCAGCGGCAAGGGCGAGATCAGCTTCAAAGACTACCTGCCCGGTGCGGCGACCGACTTGGCAGGCCTGGCGGCGTTTGACACCAATGCAGACGGCCAATTCTCCAGCCTGGATGCGCAGTGGGGCAAGTTTCGCGTGTGGCAAGACAAGAATGAGGATGGCACGCAAACGGCGGATGAGCTGTCGACGCTGGCCCAGCGCGGCATTGCCAGCATCAACCTTACGAGTAACAACGTGGCCAGCAGTGCCTCGGGCGTGACCGTGCATGGTGTGGGCAGCTACACCCGTGTGGACGGCACGCAGGCCCGCCTGGCGGACGCGCAGTTTGCGTACACCAGCGAGACCCTGGCCAGTGTGAAGGACGACACCGTTGACCTGAATATCAACCCGGCGATTCAACTGAATACGGGTGGCGGTGATGACGCGATTACTGGCAGTGCCAATGCCGACAAAATCAACGCAGGCACGGGCAACGACTTTGTGGCGGCGGGCGCGGGTGACGATGTCGTGATCGGCGGTGCCGGCAACGACCAGATTGGCGGTGGCGACGGCGACGACACGCTTTGGGGCGGCAAAGGCGCTGACAGGCTGGCGGGTGATGTGGGCAACGATCAGCTGTATGGCGGCAGCGGTGACGATTACCTGAGCGGTGGCGACGGCAACGACGAACTGTGGGGCGGCACTGGCAATGACGTGACCAGCGGCGGCGCTGGCATGGACACCTACCATTTTGCGCTGGGCGATGGCAATGACTTGATTCGCGATACGAGTGGACAAAGTGGTTTGGAAGGCATGAGCATTGTGCTGGGAACGAACGCCGCAGGCCAGACCATCAACCCGCAAAACATTCAGGTCGAGGCGCTGGATGGCGATAGGGGCTACATCCTGCGGTTCTCGGCGACCGACAGCCTGACAGTACAAAACATGGGCGCTAGAGAGTTGACACCCGACAGTATAGAGATCGTACTGGCCGATGGCACGCTGCTGAATCTGGATCAATTGATGGCAGCCACGCACGTCAACCATGCGCCGACGCTGGCCGCTGCATTGACAGGCCAAACAGCTAACCAAGGCAGCTTGTGGAGTTACACCGTGCCAGCGGGAACCTTTGCCGACGTCGATGCGGGAGACCGTTTGACGCTGACGGCAACACTGGCCAGTGGCGACCCGCTGCCCATTTGGATGAGCTTCAACGCCGCCACACGCAGCTTCTCGGGCACGCCGCCTTCCGCCAACAGGGATGATCTTGCTATTGAAGTGGTGGCGACAGATGCATTTGGCTTGGCGGTGGCCAGCAGCTTTAACCTGGTGGTAGGTGCCGCAGTCAACCGCGCGCCCACCGTCACCAATGCATTGACTCAAAAGACCATCAACGAAGACAGCGCATGGACATTCACCGTGCCTGCCACCACCTTCGCTGACCCGGATGTGGGCGACGTGCTGAACCTCTCAGCCAAGTTGGCCAATGGTGACCCACTGCCGTCGTGGTTGAGCTTCAATGCGGTCACACGCAGCTTTAGCGGCACACCGCTGAATGTCAATGTGGGCACGCTTGCTATCAAAGTCGTTGCAACTGATGCTCTTGGGTTATCAATCAGCAGCACGTTTGATGTGCAGGTCGCTAACACCAACGATGCGCCCACGGTGGCCAACGCGCTCACCCCGGCCAGCGTCAATGAAGACAGCGCGTGGACGTTTACCGTGCCCGCCAACACCTTCGCAGACCCGGACTTGGGCGACACGCTGAGCCTGCAAGCCACGCTAGCCAATGGCGACCCGTTGCCGTCGTGGTTGAGCTTCAACGCGACAACGCGAACCTTCAGCGGCACGCCGTTGAATGCCAATGTGGGCAGTCTTGCCATCAAGGTGGTCGCGACTGACGTGCTTGGCTTTTCGGCCAGCAGCACGTTTGACGCGCAAGTTGCCAACACCAACGATGCGCCCACAGTCGCAGATGCACTGACCCAGAAGTCCATTAATGAAGACAGCGCCTGGAGCTTCACCGTGTCGGCCAACACTTTTGCAGACCCGGACGTGGGCGACACACTGAGCCTGTCGGCCACGCTGGCGAATGGCGACGCTCTGCCGTCGTGGTTAAGTTTTAACGCCGCTACGCGAACCTTCAGCGGCACGCCGTTGAATGCGAATGTGGGCACCTTGGCACTCAAGGTCGTCGCGACCGATGCCGCTGGTTTATCGGCCAGCAGCACGTTTGATGTGCAAGTGGCCAACACCAACGATGCGCCAACCGTGAATGCAGCATTGGTCAACCAGACAACGGTGAGCGGCCAGCCCTTCAGCTACGCGGTGCCAATCACGGGCGCGACGTCTGCTTTTAACGACCAGGACGCGGGGGATGTTCTGACCTTGTCGGCCAAGTTAGCAAACGGCAACGCGCTGCCAGGCTGGTTGAGCTTCAACGCGGTGAAAGGAATCTTCAGCGGCACGCCTCCAAACACCAGCGTGGGCAGTTTGAGCCTGCAGGTGATTGCGACAGACATTGCAGGCGCCAGCGTGAGCAGCAGCTTTGCACTGGCGGTGCAAGCCGCAGTCGTTACCGACGGCACAACACCACCGCCCGGTGCGCTGGTGGGCACGCCGGGCAAAGACGTATTGACGGCCAGCAGCGCCTACACCGAGGTGTGGGGCCTGGGCGACAACGACATCATCAACGGTTTTTGGGGCAGCACCCGCTTGGTGGGTGGCGCGGGCAACGACACCATCAACGCTGTGGGAGGTGCCGCGAATGTGCTGGATGGCGGTGAGGGCAACGACATCTTGACGGGCGCGTGGGGGTCGGACACCTTGATCGGCGGCGAGGGCAACAACACGATCAAGGTGACGGGCGGCGCAGCCATCGTGACCGCAGGTTCTGGCAATGACATTATTACGGGCAACTGGGGAGATGACAGGGTGGACGCGGGCGGCGGCAACAACGACATCAACGCCGCTGGGGGCAACAACAACGTTCTGGCGGGCACGGGCAATGACAAGATCGTCGCCGACTGGGGCAACGACGTGATCAACGCGGGTGACGGCAACAACATCATCAGTGCTGGCGAGGGCCTCAACCTGATTGTGAGTGGTGACGGTAACGACACGATTGGGGCACTGGGCATCAACGTCGTGATTGCCGGCGCGGGCAACGACAAAATCACGCTCGGCTGGGGCAATGACTGGGTGCAGGCCGGTAAGGGCAATGACCTGATTGATGCTGGCGGTGGTGCCAATCTGTTTGCTTTCAACAAAGGCGATGGCTCGGACACCGTGGTCAACAGCGTCTGGGGTGCCGATACGATCAGCTTGGGCGGCGGCATCAAGTACGCTGATTTGACACTGGCCAAAGCGGGTGATGACCTGGTGGTCAAAGGTACGGGCAGCGACCGGATCACGCTGAAAGATTGGTACAAAGCCAGTCAAAACCGTGGCATCGGCAAGTTGCAAGTACTGACCGCAGGGGGCGACTTCGATGCGGGTTCCGCCAGCGCATTGGTCAACAAAGCCGTGACGGTGTTTGACTTTGACAAGCTCGTCAAAGCATTCGACACAGCCCGTGCGGCTACTCCCAGTGCCGCGTCCGGCTGGACGGTGTCCGGCAGCTTGAGCGCAGCCCAGTTGAACGCCACTGCGCCGATTACGGCGGGCTACGTCAACCCGTGGGCTGCGTTGCAGGCGGGCACGGCGCTGCTGGAGAAAGCACCCACGGTAGCCATCAATCCCATCAGCATCAGCACCACGCAAAGTATTGATCAACTGCTGTTTGCGGCGCTCAACGCCACTGGCAACAGCAACCGCGCGGCTGGGTGGATGCAAGCATGACGCAGCACAGCGGTGGGCCGTATCTGGCGGCCCAGGCCCATGACTTTGCGCCGGATTTGTTGACGGTGCAGCTCAGCCCACCGTCGCGCTTGCCGCGCGGCGTACTGTTGGGTTTGACGGGTTTGGTCGGTGGCTTGCTGGCCTGGAGCTTCTGGGCCGAGCTGGACATTGTGGCCACCGCTCAGGGGCGATTGGTGCCCATCAGCTACACCAAGGTGGTGCAACCGGCAGAGGCAGGTGTGGTCAGCGAAATCTTGGTCAAAGACGGCGATGCGGTGAAGGCGGGCCAGGTGCTAATGCGTTTGGATGCACGCTTGAGCCAGACCGACTTGCAGGCGCAGGGGCAAGACGTGGCGATCAAGCGCATGACGTTGGCGCGTATTGCGGCAGAGCTGGCTGCGGCCGATTCAACAAGTTCAACAGCGCCCGTCTTTGCGGCCGAGCCGGGCGCGGGGATGCCCGCACTGGCGCTGCAAATGCAATCGCAATACCTCGCACGCCGTCAGGCTTACCAGGATGCGCGTGCGCAAGAACTTCAAAGCCTGGCCAAAGCCCGCGCTGAGCGGGATGCGGGCGAGCAGGTCTACAGCAAACTCAAGCAGACGCTGCCGATTTACGCCCAGTCTGCGCAGGCGTACGAGAAGTTACAGAAAGAAGGCTTTGTGGGCGATGTGGCGGCGAGCGAAAAGCGCCGCGATTGGCTGGAGAAGTCGCAAGACCTTAAAACCCAGGAATCAACCCTGGCCAGTTTGCAGGCGGCCATTGCGCAGAGCGAGAAGCGGCTGGTGAGCCTACGCTCCAGCTACCAAAGCCAGCTTGAAAACGAGCGCATCGAGACGCAAACCCAGCTGGCCAAAAGCGCGCAGGAGCTGGACAAAAGCACCATCCGCTCGGGCCTGCTGGAAGTGCGTTCACCCACCGATGGAGTGGTCAAAGACCTGGCCGTCACGTCAAAAAACGCGGTGGTGCAGGCCGGTGCCTTGCTGATGAACATCGTGCCGCAGTCTGAATCGCTGCAAGCCGAAGTGTTGCTCGCTAATGAAGATGTCGGGTTTGTGGTGATGGGACAAAAAGCGCAGATCAAAATCGCGGCGTATCCCTTCACCAAGTACGGCTTGCTCGAAGGCAGCGTGATTCACGTGGGGGCCGATGCCTCGGACCCCAAGCAAAACAACTCGCCCCAAGCCGCCGCGCTGACGTACCGGGCACTGGTCAAGCTGGACAGCCAAAATCTGAAGGGATTCAACGGCAACGCCGCGCTGGCACTGAACTCAGGCATGGCAGCCACGGTCGAAATCCATCAAGGCAAACGCACCGTGATGGAATATTTGCTGTCGCCGGTGATGAAAGTACGTTCGGAGGCCGCCAGGGAGCGGTGAGTTTGATGCACTGAGTTCTATGCTGCCATCACCTCGGACACCAGTACGGGTCAGTTTGGGTCAGCGAGTCGATGCCGTGTTGGGGAACAGCGGCCTGGAGTTCCCTCAGGTCGTCTTGAGGCCTTTGAGCAAGCTCTTCCCGCGCGAATCCGCAGCGTTTAAAAGCCCTGCCGGTGGTGCCGATTCGAGCTTGGCACGCGCTGAACCGGTCGCACATGTCGCGGCAAACGTGGCTTTCACCTCTGAGCCGCTGGAGCCGGCCAGCGAGAAGCAGGCCTGGCCCAGCTTGGTGTTGAGTGGCTTGAAGATGGCCTCTTCAATG
>JANNFW010000384.1:0-4145 GCA_031380235.1 Rhodoferax sp.
GGCGGCGGCGTGCTGCTTTCAGGCCCGAGCCACGCAAACAGTACGCCGCTTTTTTCAATCAACGGGTAGCTGCGCTGCTTGATGCGGTCACACATGCGGTTGCTGGCAGGCTCGGCCGGGGTTTCGAGGCACCGGCCGTCCACCGCAAATTTCCAGCCATGGAAAGGGCAGCGCAGGCCACCGCCTTGTTCCGCACTTTCGTGTCTGCCAAACGACAAGTCCGCACCACGATGCGGGCAGTCGCGATCCAGCAGACCGAATGCTCCTGACGCGTCCTTGAACAGCACCATATCCTGCCCCAGCGCGCGCACGGCCTTCACTGGCCGCACCGCCATGTCGGGCGACAGTGTGGAATCAAACTCATCGACCAGCGCTACCGGTTGCCAATAGTGGCGCATCAGCTTGCCGCAGGGCGTGTTGGGGCCAATGCGGGTGATCAGTTCGTTCTGCTCTGCTCTCATGCGTGGCCTTTGCCTTTGTCTTTGTATTAGCGCGGGTGCTTGTTGCGCATTCGTCTCGCCCTTTTCATGACAGGCAGCAACCAAAGTATCTGGATGATCAGGTAGCCGATGAGTGCAACCGCCAACGCCAGCGCCGGCAGGCCAACCGCCAGCGGCC
The DNA here is from genome assembly GCA_031380235.1 of Rhodoferax sp. Taxonomy (GTDB): domain Bacteria; phylum Pseudomonadota; class Gammaproteobacteria; order Burkholderiales; family Burkholderiaceae_C; genus JANYCG01. The sequence goes on from JANNFW010000384.1 coordinate 619, forward strand.
AGCCCATGGCTTTGACCCACTGTAAAAGCGCGTTGAAGAAACCATCACCGCCCGCGCCACCCGACCAAGCTGGCATGTCATGCAGGCCCGGCAGCAGCAAATCGCCCAGGGCAAACGCGGCCATGTACAGGGGAATGATCGTCAGCGGGTTGGTATAGAACGTCGCCACCACGCCAGCGATGATATTGCCGCGAAACAAGGCACACAGCAAGCCCGTGCTGAGCACCTGCAAAGGCCCGGGAATCAAGCCACAAAAGAGGCCGAACGCAATGCCCTTGGCCAAGGGGTTTCGAGTGAAGGCGAAGACATCATGGCCATCGAGCCAGTTCTTCATCCAGGCCAGGCCAGGCCGCTCAAACTCAGACAGCACCCGGGGCTCCAGGGTGCGCAACCAACGGCGCAGGCTCATAGTCGTTTCCGAGCGTCAACCCGAGATGTAGCTTTGAAGATCGGCGATGGTTTGCTCATGATCGGCAATGATGTCGTCCATGATGTCGCGGATGGAAATCAGCCCCAGAACTTTGTCACCATGAACCACAGGCAGGTGCCGGATGCGCTTCTGGCTCATCAACGTCATGCAGACACGGGTACCGGTGGCGGGTGTGACAGAGACGATCTGGCTCGTCATGATGTCGCCAATCTTGACGTCGTGGGAGTTCTTGCCTTCGAGGGCGATTTTGCGGGTGTAATCCCGCTCCGAAAAAATACCCACTAACTTCCCGTCCTGCATCACCAGCATGGCACCCACACCGTGGCGCGCCAGCTCTTGGAGTCCTTCAAAGACCGTCAGCTCCGGATTGACCTGGAACACAGACGAGTCTCGCTTCAACAGCAGTTGGCTAACAGGTTTCATGGGGCCTCCAAAGGTCACGCGTGGACTGACGAATCAGTATACGTAAACCCGGTGAAGACGGGGCACCGCCCCCGTCGGCGTGTGGAAATGCTGGCTGCGACTCAGCCAACCCTTGATGATCGAGTAACCCGGTGTCCCGCTGACCCATCCATCCGTCAGTATCATTTGGTTGAATTCTCCCCAAAATTTGCAAGCCAGAGCCGCTATGTCTGAAAAACTTTCACTCCAGTCGTTGCCCCTGTTCCCACTGGGTTCCGTGCTTTTCCCCGGTGGGCTGCTGCCGCTCCGTATCTTTGAGGTGCGCTATCTGGACATGATTGGCAAATGTCACAAACATGGCGCGCCGTTTGGCGTCGTGTCGCTGATTGAAGGCTCTGAAGTCCGCAAGCCCGCCACGGCCTCCAAAGGCGCTCCAGCTGGTCAACCGTCTGGCGACGGCTTTGCGGTGGAGGTGTTCAACGCCGTGGGCACGCTGGCGCTGATCACTGAGTTTTCAGCACCGCATCCTGGCTTGATGATGGTGCGCTGCACCGGGCAGCAGCGCTTCACCATCACGCGGCACGAAAAACTCAAGCACGGGTTGTGGGTGGCGGATGTGCAGTGCGTGCCAGATGACCAGAGCATCGCCATCCCAGACGACCTCAAGCCCGCTGCCAATGCGCTGGGCGGCGTGATCAAAGCCCTGCAATTGCGTGCCATGCCAGCGGACGAGATGCCCATGCTGCCGCCTTATCAATTGGAAGACTGCGCCTGGGTGGCCAACCGCTGGTGCGAGTTGCTACCCATGCCGCCGGATGTCAAGCAGCGCCTGATGGCCTTAGACAACCCGCTGGTGCGCCTGGAATTGGTCAGCGACATGCTGGCCCGCGCGGGGATTGTGAAATAGCGGTCTGTGTTGTGGTGGGCTGCTGATGCCTGCGGGACATTGCCGATGCGCACGCTGCGTAAAATATTTGTTGCCATTTCGCAGTTTTCAGCCTTTGCGGCCTTTGTTTCATGACCAAACTATCCCCAAAAAGCAGCGCATCGCCCGAGCGTGTTCGCTTTGCATTCATCCGCTCGTGCTGGCATGACGACATCGTCAACCAGGGGCGTGATGCGTTCTTAGCCGAGATGAAGCGCCTGGGCGTGTCGGCAGACGCGATTGACCTGCTGGAAGTGCCCGGTGCGTTTGAGTTGCCGCTGTTGGCCAAGCGGCTGGCGCGCTCGGGTGGCTATGCGGCCATCGTTGCCTGCGGTTTCGTGGTCAACGGCGGCATTTATCGCCACGAGTTTGTGGCCGAGGCGGTGGTCAGCGGCTTGATGAGCGTGCAGTTGGAGACCGATGTGCCGGTGCTCTCAGTGGTGCTTACACCGATGAATTTTCATGATTCGCAAGAGCACCAGCGGTTTTTCACCGAGCATTTTGTGGTCAAAGGCACCGAGGCCGCCCGTGCCTGCATGCAGACCGTGGCCACCTTGCAAACCGCGCGCGCGTTGATGCAAACCAATTCGGGGTTATCCTTTCAGACGTGAATGTCTTCGGCTGCTCCCATGAAACTCTACAACTACTACCGTTCCAGTGCTGCTTTTCGCGTGCGCATCGCCTTGGAAATGAAGGGCCTGAAGTACGAGTACATCGCCATCCACCTGGCCAAAGGTGAACAGCTTAAAAGCGAGTTTGTCGACATCCTGCCCGATGAGATCGTGCCCGTGCTTGAGATTGATGTTGGTGCAGGTGGCCAGCGGTTGACGCAGTCGATGGCGATCATTGAATACTTGGACGAAACGCACCCCGCCAACCCACTGCTGCCCAACGATGCAGTAGGCCGCGCCCACGCGCGCGCACTGGCGCAGTCGGTGGCGTGCGAGATTCATCCGCTCAACAACTTGCGGGTCTTGAAGTATCTGGTCAAAGTGCTGGGCGTTGAAGAAGAGGTCAAGAACGTCTGGGTTCGCTACTGGATTCGCCGGGGGCTGGATGCATTTGAGCGCCAGTTGCAAGGGCTGGACGACCAGCGCGCGAAACAGGGTTTGCCCAAGTCTGAGTTTTGCCTGGGCGCGACGCCGACCTTGGCAGATATGTGCCTGGTGCCACAAATTTTCAACGCCAGGCGCTTCAACGTGAACCTGGATGGGTTGCCGCGCACGATAGCGGTGTTTGAGCTTTGCATGCAGTTGGCATCGTTTCAAAAAGCCCAGCCGTCAAGCTGTCCTGATTTTGAAGCTTGATCTGCCTGACCAACCATCGTCGCTATGAGCGCCGATTGGATCGTGCCGCTGTGGCCCGCACCCGCGAACGTGCGGGCTGTGTGCACCACGCGCGCGGGCGGCGTCTCGGATGCGCCGTTTGACAGCCTGAATCTCGGTGATCATGTGGGTGATGTGCCGGTGCACGTCGCGCAGAACCGCGTCACACTGCAAAACGCTTTGTCGGCCACGCCCGTTTTCCTTCAGCAAGTTCATGGAACGCAGGTGGTCCATCTCGATCCTGGAGTGAAGAATGGTACTCAGGCCGATGCCTGCATCACCACCCAAAGCGGCCTGGCTTGCACCATCATGGTGGCAGACTGCCTACCGGTGCTGTTGACAGACCGCGCAGGTGGCTTTGTGGCGGCTGCCCATGCAGGCTGGCGGGGTTTGGCGGGGATAGGAGGAGTGGACGGCGTGGGCGTGCTGGAGGCGACTTTGGAGT
>JANNFW010000400.1:0-4827 GCA_031380235.1 Rhodoferax sp.
CTTGCATCGGCTGGTATAGCACTATTAGCAGCCCTCGCCAACATCGTGTGGTCGCTCTTCTTGCACTAGCGAGACCTAACCCTAGCTAGGGAGCAGCTTCACTTGAGCCCTCAAACCAAACACCGCCATGCACGCCGACCGACTAAAAGCCCTATTCGACCAGCAAGCCCCGTCCTACGACCAGCAATGGTCAAAGCTGGTGGCCTTTCGCGATGGGTTGCATTTGCTGATGGGCTCAGTCTTCTGCGAACTTCCCACCAATTCGCGAATTCTCTGCGTAGGGGCGGGAACGGGTGCTGAGATGGTCTACCTTGCCAATCGGTTTCCTCACTGGACTTTCACAGCCGTCGAACCCTCATCAGTCATGCTCAACGCATGCCGCCAGCGCGCCGAGGAGCATGGGTTTTCGGCTCGTTGCTCCTTCCACGAAGGCTACCTCGATTCATTCCCCCCGACCGAGCCATTTGACGCAGCGACGTGCTTGCTGGTGTCGCAGTTTTTTTTGGAGCCGCAGGAGCGTTCCAACTTCTTCCGAACAATCGCTCAGCGTCTCAAACCCAATGCGATTTTGGCAAGCTCCGATTTAGCTGCCGATTTGAGATCTGATGCCTATCAAAGTCTCCTTGGGGTTTGGTTTCGAACGATGGCAGGAGCCGATGTTCGGCCGGAAGGGCTGCAGCGGATGCGTGAAGCGTACGGGCGGGATGTTGCGGTTTTGCCCGCAGCAGAAATCGAGGCCATCATCGTCTCAGGCGGTTTCGAATCGCCAATTCAGTTCTTCCAGGCGGGGCTGATTCATGGGTGGTATTCCAGGCGAGCTGCGCGAATCAGCGAAACGTAGTTACCCGCGATGATGTTGAAGTTAATCCCGCTTCACGGCCACTGCATAGCCTGATGCAGCACCCGCAAAACCATACAGTCGCCTTGGTCTTCCTCGTAAACAATGGTGTACGGAAACTTAGGGCTGACGAGTTCACGCGTGCCGTCCACACGCCCCACTTTGCCAAACTTGGAATGCGTTGCAAGCCGATCCACTGACTTCCTGATACGCACAGCAACGCGTTGCGCGGCACTCGGGTTGTTCAGAGCAATGTATCAGCGCAGTGCCAGTGAATCCGCAATCTCATCGCCGCTGCAACGGACTTCGCCCATCAGGCGCGCGAGCGCGGCGACTGACTTTGCTTTGCGAACCGGGCGCGGAGCTGGCGCTGGCAGTTCAGTCCCTGTACCCCAGCTATCCAGCCACTCATTCACTTTCGCGGACGAGACGCTGGCTGGCTTACCGGCTTTTAGCCGCTGACGGGCAGTTTTCACCTGTTGGTCAAACCAATGCTGACGGTCGCTGGCTTGTTGGACGTTAGTGTGGACGTAACCGCGCATGAACTCACCCCTTCACCCCGCCAGGTTGACTCAGCACCGCCTGCGCATTGGCAATCAGCGGCAACACTTCACCCGCCTCATCAAACCGGCTCATCAGTGACAAGCACACCATGCTCAAAAACAGCGGTGCCTGCGCTTCACCGACTTTTGCCATCGCGGTGCACAGCGCTGTGTAGGCCTGATCCAGATCGGCATCGGTCATTGCGTCACTCCTTTGGCCTGCAGGACATTCAGCACGGGCTGCGCATCCAGCGCGCGCCAGCGGCCCATCACGTAGCCATCTGGCCGGACGAGCACGAGGCCCTGCGCTTGCGCATCTGGCAGACCGTAGCGTTGCCAGGCTTGGCCTGAGGTGTCATTGGCAGGCGTGATGGCGATGACTTCGATGCCTTGGGCGGCCAACGCAGACATAGCATTCAACAACTCGGGTGGGTTGAACAACAGCGCCACCAGGCCCTTGCCCCAGCGGCTGGTCAGGTGCCACGGCGAGGGCTGATCTTGCAAACCATGCGCTGTAATCGAGCCATGCAGCAGTGCCTCGGGAGCGGGGGCACCGGGCGCAGCCATCGCGTGCGTCCAAGAACCCTCCTCTGGGCCGTTCAGGGGTGAATTGACGTAGTTGATTGGCGTTGACTGGCGCGGGTTGATGAGCGAGCGCACTTTGCTGTCGCTCAACGCCAGTTTCAGCGTCGCTTCGCGCATCAGTCGAAAAGCAAAATCAGGCGGTGCCATGAACTCGGTGCTCTTGGCCCCAAACGCCATGTTTTCTTCGGCGGCGTGGCGGCGCTCGGGCGAATAGGAATCCAGCAGGTGATCTGGCGACTGGCCTTTGATGACCCGCGCCAGCTTCCAGGCCAGGTTGCCCGCATCGTCCAGCCCGGAGTTGAGCCCGCGCACGCCAAAAATCGGCACCAGGTGCGCCGCGTCACCCGCGAAGAATATGTGGCCTTCCCGGTAGCGGTCGAGCGACAGACATTTGGCGTTGTAGATCGAAATCCACAGGGCCTCCCACGGCTCGGTCTCGCCAATCATCGCAAGGTGGCTTTGCACGCGCGGCAGCACGTTCTCGGGTTTGACGGCTTCAATCGGGTCTTCGTCGTCGCGAATCTGGTAGTCGATGCGCCACACGTCGTCGGGCTGGCGATGCATCAGGATGGTGGAGCCGGGGTTGCTGGGCGGGTCAAACCAGGCCAGCCGTTCAACCGCACGCTGCGTCTTTTGCCGGATGTCCACAATCACATACTTACCGTCGTACTGGGTGCCTTTGAGCTGCAACCCCAACTGCTCTCGCACGGTACTGCGCCCGCCATCGCAGGCGACCAGCCAGTCTGCGCGCAGGGTGCGCGTGCTGCTGTTGTCACTGCCGCTGATGGCTGCGACAACGTCCACCTCGACGCCATCCTGCATCGCCCGAACAGCGGCAACGCGGCTGCGCCATTCAACTTCTATGCGGGCCGGGGCAGCCATCGCCGCAGCGTGGGCATACTCCTCGATCAGGTACTGCTGAATATTCACCATCGGCGCAAAACGCTGCGTCGGCTCGCTCGGCATTTCAAAATGCAGTACCTCGGTGTCTTTGTAAAAGCTGCGGCCGCCCACCCACGACAGGCCTTTGGCAACCAGCGCGCGATCCGCCCCCACCCAGCCCAGAATCTCCTGTGAGCGGCGCGACACGCAAATCGCCCGGCTACCGGTGCAAAAGCCTTCATCCGCTTCGATCACGCGGCTTTCTATGCCGTAGTGCGCCAACAACGCCGCCAGCGTCAACCCGACCGGGCCACCGCCCGCGATTAAAACGGGGACGTGATCTGATGGGGAGTTGGAAAGAGCGGGCATCGGATCAGCAAATTTATATTGTGCCAAACCTCCGTGATGCGTTGCGCCATTTTTCTTTTAAGATTTGAGGCTATCGATTTTTCCGCCGCCGCAGACGAGCTTGAGTTTTCGATGCCGGGCGGCGCGCGCCCTGAAACAACATGAAGCAACATGAAACAGCATGCTCATCCTCGAAACGCCACGCCTCATCCTTCGACACCTTGAGCCCGGTGACCTTGACGCGCTTTTTGCGCTTTACCGAGATCCTGACACTCGGCGCTACTTTCCCGATGGCACACGCACGCTTGACCAGACGCGGGAGGAGTTGGAATGGTTTCTCAACGGTCACCCCAAATTTCCCGGACTCGGTTTGTGGGCCACCCTCGACAAGCACACTGGCGCGTTTCTGGGCAGGTGTGGCCTGCTGCCTTGGGAGATTGATGGACGCCACGAGGTGGAGCTCGCCTTCCTGATCGACAAAGCGCGTTGGTCAGAGGGCTTTGCGACGGAGGCATCGCAAGCGATCATCGAACATGCGCGCGTTGCGCTACACATCCAGCGGCTGATCTGCCTCATCATGCCGGGCAACGCGGCATCCGTGCGCGTCGCGCAGAAGGTGGGCATGTCATTTGAGCGCGAGCATGTCGATGAATTTGGGCTGTGTCAAATCTACTCGATGGCGCTGACAGAGTCACGTGCTGAGGGCTGACTCCCGCTTATCCAGGCAGTCGCTGCGAACAGGGCAATCTGATGACATCGTCCAGCATAGACCTCTTTGCTACATAAATAGTAGCTAATTATGCATGTTATCCGAGAGCTAGAGCAGTATTTAATTATCAATTTGATCAAAAACATTCATTTGTGATAGTTTTTGATCAATTTTCACTACATTTGTAGTAAACCTAAACAGCGAGTAGAGAAAACCGCGAACTTGCGCTATTTCCCACCGTCAATCGAGATCGTCTGCCCGCTGATCCAGCTTGCCTGATCCGACGCAAAAAACAAAACACCATTGGCGATGTCTTGCGCGGTGCCGGGCCGTTTGAGGGCGATGCTGTTCAGCAGCGACTGTTGGCCCGCTGCGCCCATGGCGGCCCATTGGCGCTCGGTGTTGTCGTTGGAGCGTATGAACCCCGGCGCGATGCAATTGACGGTGATGCCCCAGGGGCCCAGCTCATGGCACAACTGCCGCGTGAGACTGATCAAGGCTGCCTTGGCCGCCGAGTAGGCCTGAATGCCGGTGAGGCTGAAGGTCAACCCCGCGCCGCTTGAGATGTTGACGATGCGACCTACGCCAGCGTTTTTCATGCCGGGAGCGACTGCCTGGCACAGGTAAAACGCGCCGCTGACGTTGACCGCCAGAATGGCGTTCCATTGCTCGGGTGTAACGGCCTCCAGCGGCTGGCTGATCTGCCCCAGCACACCGCCCGCGTTATTGACCAGCACATCCACCTGCCCGCCCGCCACGCAGATTTCTTGAACCAGCGTGTTCACATCGGCAGGGAGCGTGATATCCACCACGCGCGCATGGCAGCTTCCAGCTTTGTCGCGGCAAAGTTGTGCGGTTTGTTCTACCTCGCTTTGCACAATGTCGATGGCCCAGACTGTGGCTCCGCGCTCGGCCAGCGCCAG
>JANNFW010000408.1:0-2203 GCA_031380235.1 Rhodoferax sp.
TCGGCGCTGCGATCCAGACTCAAATAATTCAAGCCGACATCGTTCAAAAACTTCAGCCGCAGGCCGATCTCCCGCACCACTTTGGCGGCGATGTCGCCTTTGGCACCGGGCAATGTCAAGCTGTTGAAATACGCAAAGCACTCGCGCAAGGTGGAGCGACTCACCTCAAAAATTGCCTTAGCATCTGGCCCCACACCCAGCTTGACGTGCCGTGCCTCCGTACGCAAGCGCGAACCATCACACTCTTTGCACGGCTGCGAGCTTCGGTAACGCGACAGGTCTTCTCGCACCAGCGTCGAATCTGTCTCGCGGTAGCGCCGCTGCATGTTGGGGATGATGCCTTCGAACGGGTGCTTTTTGGTGAGCTTCTTGCCTTGCGATTGGCCTGAATCCATCACATAGCTGAACTTGATTTCTTCGTCGCCCGAGCCTTGCAGCACCGCGTGCTGAATCGGCTGCGGCAGGTTTTCAAAGGCGGTATCCAAGTCAAATTTGTAATGCTTGGCCAGGCTCTCCAGCATTGAAAAATAGTAGCCATTGCGCCGATCCCAGCCCTTGATGGCACCACTGGCCAAACTAAGAGAGGGAAATGCGACGACGCGCGACGGGTCAAAAAACTCCTGATGACCCAGGCCGTCGCACGCGGGGCAAGCCCCCACGGGGGAGTTGAATGAGAACAGGCGCGGCTCCAGCTCCTGGATGGAATAGCTGCACACCGGGCAGGCAAACTTGGCGTTGAAGAGATGTTCTTTTGCGGGTGCTGCGCTAGGCAACTCTTCACCGTCATCGGTGCGCATCTCCATCGCAATGGCGCGACCATCCGCTAGGCGCAGCGCGGCTTCGAAGCTTTCAGACAGGCGTTGGCTCATGTCAGGGCGCACCTTGATGCGGTCTACGACCACATCAATGTCGTGCTTTTCGGTCTTTTTCAGCTTGGGCAGATCGTCAAACTCATAGGCCTGCCCATCCACCCGAAAGCGCACATAACCCTGCGCCTGCATGTCAGCAAACACTTCCAGAAACTCGCCTTTTTTCTCGCGCGCCAGCGGGGCCAGAATCATTAAGCGTGTGTCTTGCGGTAGCGCCAGCACCGCATCGACCATTTGGCTGACGGTTTGCGATTGCAGCGGCAAATCATGCTCAGGGCAGTGCGGCGTGCCCGCGCGGGCAAACAGCAGGCGCAGGTAGTCGTGAATCTCGGTGACGGTGCCGACCGTGCTGCGCGGGTTGTGGCTGGTGGCTTTTTGCTCGATGGAGATGGCGGGCGAGAGGCCTTCGATCACGTCCACATCCGGCTTGTCCATCAGCTGCAAAAACTGGCGTGCGTAGGTTGACAGGCTCTCCACATAACGGCGCTGCCCTTCGGCATACAGCGTGTCAAACGCCAGCGACGATTTGCCCGAGCCCGACAGGCCCGTGATCACCACTAGCCGATTGCGCGGAATGTCCAGGTCGATGTTTTTCAGGTTGTGCGTGCGTGCACCGCGAATGCTGATGTTTTGTTGTTGCAGGGCAATGGCCAAGTACTTGCCATCGTGGTCGGTGTCGTCAATGCGGGCGTGGGCAGGGGAGTTCAAAATGGCGTGGGCTTAAGGTCGGGGCAACCCTCAATGATAGTGAAAGATCTGTCAATCCGGGCTGGCCCCATAATTGATGTTTTTACCGGAGCCTTTAAAGAGGAAAAATCACCATGGCATCAGTCAACAAAGTCATACTTGTCGGTAACTTGGGGCGCGACCCCGAAATTCGAACCTTCCCCAGTGGCGACCGCGTGGCCAACTGCACCATGGCCACCACCGAGAGCTGGAAAGACAAGCAAACCGGCGAGCGCCGCGAACTGACCGAGTGGCATCGGTTGACCTTCCGGGGCGGCCTTGCCGGTATCGTCGAGCAATACCTGCGCAAAGGCTCGCAGATTTATGTGGAAGGCTCGATCCGCAGCCGCAAATTCACCGACAAAGAAGGCATCGAGAAATCCATCACCGAAATCAACGTCAGCGAGATGACCATGCTGGGCAGCCGCCAAGGCGCGGGCGGTGCCGGTGGAGAAGAAGGCGGCGGCGGCGAGTCCAATTATTCCCGCCCAGCCCCGGCGTCACGCCCATCCGCGCAAGCCCCGCGCGCTGCCGCACCCGCGAAGTCGGCCAGCGGGTTTGATGACATGGATGACGATATTCCGTTTTGACGGTTTCAATAGAGAACG
>JANNFW010000467.1:0-8561 GCA_031380235.1 Rhodoferax sp.
TAGAGCACCGTGTCGGCAACGATGACCTCGCCACCGTTGATGGTGATGTGCAAGCCATCAGCCGCTTTTGAAACGGCGACAACGTCAGCCCCGAGCCGCAAGTCAACGCCCGCCTTGGTCATCTCACCGCTCAAAAACGCCCGCACTTCATCATCAAACCCGCGCAGCACCAGTTCGCCGCGGTAAAGCTGGGTGACCTTGGAGCCCAGGCCGTTGAAGATCGACGCAAATTCACAGGCGATATAGCCCCCGCCCACCACCAGCAGACGCTTGGGGAAGGGATCAAGATCAAACATCTCGTTGGACGTGACAACATGCTCGCGCCCCATCATGTGCGGAACGCTGGGTGTGCCACCTGTGGCGACAAGAATACTTTTTGCGGTGTAGCGCTGGCTATTGATCTCAACGGTGTTCGCGTCGATCAACTTTGCGAAGCCATTGATCACCTTCACGCCCGCACCGTTGAGCATGTTCAGGTAAATGCCGTTGAGGCGCGACAGCTCGTTCTTGCGATTTGTCTTGAGCGTGGCCCAATTCAACGTGGGAGCAGCACCCTCCCAGCCAAAGCCGTGCGACTCTTCAAAGCTTTCGGCAAAGTGCGCGGCATACGAGTAGAGCTTTTTGGGGATGCAGCCCATGTTGACGCAAGTGCCGCCCAGCATGGCGGTGCCGCCTGCCTCGGCCATAGCCACGCGCGCGCCTCGCGCAGCAGACATGCGCGCGGCCCGCACACCACCGCTACCGCCACCGATCACGAACAGGTCAAAGTCGAAGTTTGTCATTTTTAGTTTCACGAGGTTGCTATGCGCCAGAGTCTAAAGGCAGTGCTGCGACAATGCGGGTTGAGTTTTCTTCATCCTGTTTTTATGAGAGGTTTCCCTTGAAATTCAAAACTTTCACCCGTGCGACTCTTGCCACTGTATTGATCAGCTCAGGTACCGCCATGGCCCAAACCGACCCCGTGCTGACCGCTGCCGCCAAAGAAGAAGGCGCTGTCGTCACCCCCACCGGCCTGGTTTACCGCTCACTCAAAGACGGCACCGGTGCCAGCCCGGCAGCGAGCGACAAAGTCAAAGTGCATTACCGTGGCACCTTCCCCGATGGCAAGGAATTTGACAGCTCGTACAAACGCAACGAAGCGATTGAGTTCCCATTGAGCGGCGTGATCAAGTGCTGGACCGAGGGCGTGCAGCGCATGAAAGTCGGCGGCAAAGCCAAGCTCACCTGCCCCTCGAACATTGCCTACGGCGAGCGCGGCGCGGGCAATGTGATCCCGCCCAAGGCGACGCTGCTGTTTGAGGTGGAACTGCTGGGGATTAACGGCAAATAGTCGGCTCGATCATCTGATCGTATTTTGGAATTCGCACTTGTCCTCCTGCTGGGTTTGGTCGCCGGCACCGTGGGCGGCATTGTGGGGTTTGGCACCTCCATCATGCTCATGCCTGCGCTAGTGCTGGTGTTTGGGCCACGTGAGGCGGTGCCCATCATGGCGATTTCGGCCATCATGGCAAACGCCTCGCGTGTGGTCGCCTGGTGGCGCGAGATCGACTGGCGGATCACCGCCGCTTACAGCGCCACGGGCATCCCCGCTGCCGCGCTGGGGGTTACAACCTTGCTCACTTTGCAGCCTGGGGTGGTGGAACTGGTGTTGGGGGTCTTCTTCATTGCGATGATTCCGCTGCGCCGCTGGATGGCGCGCCAGCAGTGGCACCTCACGCTGTGGCACATGGCGCTGATTGGCGGTGTGATTGGTTTTATCACCGGTATCGTGGTGAGCACGGGGCCAATCAACGCGCCCTTCTTTCTGGCTTATGGGCTGGTCAAGGGTGCCTATCTGGGCACCGAGGCGATGGGCTCACTGGCGGTGTACGTCGCCAAGGCCATCACGTTCAAAACCTTTGGCGCGCTGCCGTGGGAGATCATTGTCAAGGGGCTGATCATCGGCTCTTCGCTGGTGGTGGGTGCTTTCATCGCGAAGAAGTTGGTGCTGAAACTCGACGGTGAAAAGTTCAAGCTGATGATGGACGGTCTGCTGCTCATGGCAGGTGTCACCATGCTTTGGGCAGGCCTTTCATGACCCCTGAACTGAGCATCAAACATCACACCGCAGTGATCACCCTGCGCCGCCCCGAGCAGGCCAATCGGCTGGAGCCGGGCGACTTGAACGTGATTGCCGCCCACATCGATGCGGTCAATCAGCGCGATGACGTGCTGGTGCTGCGCTTTGAGTCCATAGGCAAGTACTTTTGCAGCGGCTTTGACATCAACCAGATTTCAAGCGCGGGGGGATCAGCAAAAGCGATTGCGTTCGACGATCTGGTCAATGCCGTGGAAGACTGCCGCCCGGTGACGATTGCGGCGATTCAAGGCGGCGTGTATGGCGGCGCGACAGACCTTGCGCTGGCCTGCGACTTTCGCATCGGCGCGCCCGATGCCGACATGTTCATGCCCGCTGCGCGATTGGGCCTGCACTTTTACCAGCGCGGCCTCGAGCGCTATGTGTCGAGATTGGGGTTGGACACTGCCAAACGCCTGTTTTTAACCGCCCAGAAGATCGACGCGCAGGAGATGCACGCCTGCGGATTCTTAACCCAACTGGTCGATGCCGATCAGCTCCAGAGCACGGTCGATGCGCTGACCGAAACCCTGGCGGGTATGGCACCGCTGGCGCTGTTGGGCATGAAAAAAAACCTTAACGCCATCGCCAGCAACCGGCTGAGCATTGAGGCGCTGCAAGCCGACATTGCCAAAGCCGCTCATTCAAAGGACATCCAGGAAGGCGCTGCGGCCTGGGCTGCACGGCGCCCGCCCGTCTTTAAGGGCCAGTAAAAAAATCAAGCCCAGTTGAACCGGTAGAAAAAATTGCCGTCAACAAAGGGCTGCTCGTCAACCACGTGCCGAAACAGGCCCAGCGCCATCAGCCGATGCAGGATTCGGTGCGCTTGGTAGCGCGGCATGGGCCGATGCGCAACGATCACATCAACAGCCTGCGCGCCAATCCAGCATTTGGGGTAGGCGGTGCCCAAGTAAGTTCTGTCTGCAACCAGCAAGCGCTCGCGCAACAGGTTGACAGTTTCGGTGTAGCCCATCGGGTCGGCTGAGCGAGACACTGCCAGGCGGAAAAACCACGGCTGGTCTTCAAAAAGGTGCTTTTGCTCCACGTGGTAAAGCAAACCCAGTGCGCCAAGGGCTTGGCCCACAGCCACTGCATGGGTGGGCGTAAGTTTCATCTTGGCGACCATCCAGGCCACCGCGTCAGATGCGACAAAACACGCGGGGTACTTTTTGAAATGATACGACCGGTCTTGGATGTCCAGCCCGTCCTGTAGCCGATCAACCAGTTTCTCGGCTGACAGCTGGGTCATCGCCCGTATCAAAACCCGGGGTGCCAGCGTGGCAGGCGTTTTCGCAATGGAAGACCTGGCAACCACCACAGCAGACGACACGGGCAGCGAAGCCGTCATTTTCGAAGCGGCTGCAACGCCACCCACGTAGCGGGCCAATTCGGTCAAGGGGATCGGCTCCAGCCCGAGCAGACGCGCCGCTGCGTTGATCGCGATCCGAAGATCACCCTCCAGGTCATTGACATCAATTTCAGCGACCATGTCGACAAAACCAAGCGCCTTGACCCAGGCACGGTCGTCGCTGCTGACGTGCCCGCCTGCAAGCCGCGTCAGCAACGTTCGCGCTCTGAGTGATACCGGTAATGCCTTGCAAACGGACGCCAGGCAATCGGCCGAGCCGGGCTTGGAGTTCGACACGTCCATCAGCAGGAATACTCGGTCACGTTGAGCCGCGCGTTGAAGGACGGCTTGCCGCTCAGAGGCTTGCAGCGGCAAGTTGGTCGGAATGCACTTCATCGCCATCAAGCCAGCACGAAGCGCATCGGTGCCGGCAACTGCAGGAAGCTGAAGAAGAACCTCGGGGTCAGCAGGTCTGGACATCGTATGAATCACTCAGACAGGGCCAAACAGACCGTCGCCAAAATTGGCGTTTGCATCCGTGCACCAGATGCTGACACCGTCCATCTTGTCAAGCTCGCCTGCTTTCAGGTTGACGGTCAGGGTTTGATTGGCAAATGATGTGCCTCGCAGGTTATTGCCCACCGGAAAACCCGCCAAATAGTTGCCCGCCTTGCCACCGTAAACGAATACTTTGGAGAGACCGCCGCCGTCGTAGTTGAAGTTGCGTATCTCCAGCGTGCAGTTGTCAACCACCACCACCTTGCCGCTCACGCCGTGCGAGCGGGTTGACAGCGTGGCCACTTGGCCAACCTTGGCGTTTGTTTTTTCGCAGGCCGCGGGCATTGCAGGTGTGCCAGGTGTGGCGGGTGTCGTTGCAACCACTGGCGCGGTGGTGGTCAACGGTGCAGTAGACGCGGTGACGGCCTGGTCGCTGCCACCTCCCCCACAGGCGCTGAGCGCAGCTGCCGTAATGATGGCGCACAGCGCAAAAAAACGGGTGCGAGTCCGTGAACGTTGATGAACAGCGCGGGGTTGGAGGTGGGGCATCGTCATGACAGCGTCCTTTCGAACATCGAGGTGGAAGATCCTATGGGCCTTAAGCCATCGGTTAGTCGGACACACTGCCACAAACTTACACCCCATCGCCTCGCTCTGCGCTCAACCTCTGAGAAGCCTCTTAAATTAACCCCCCGGTTAATTTCAACCTTCAAAACACCGAATTAGTCAAAAATTCAGGTCAAAAAAGCCTCTAGCTCTCGTACATATTGCATGGATAGCTATATATTAAATAGCAATTTGACAGTCGACTCAAACCGCTCCCAAAGCCGCTGCCCGCCCACGCTGCACATCCACCCGCTGCAACACGACCAGCCCGGCTGCAAACAGAATCGCAGTTGATGCAATCGCAATCCGCTGGTTGCCCCCGGTGGCCCAGGTGATGATGCCGTAGCTCAGCGGCCCAATGATGCTGGCCAGGCGTGTGGCGAATGTCCACAGGCCATAGAACTCACCCAACTGCTTGGGTGGCGCAAACATGCCGGCCATGGCCCGCCCCACCGACTGGCTGCTGCCCATGCTGATGCCCGCCAGCGCGGCGGCGTACCAGAAGCCGCCTTTGGTGGTGGTCAGCGCGGCGATGATGCAAGTGGCGATCCAGGCGACGAGTGTGATGCCCAAGGTCATCTTGTGGCCGATGCGGTCTTGCAGATAGCCGCAGCCGAATGCGCCAGCAGCCGCTGCAAAATTCAACGCAAAAATCAGCACCATGGTTTCGGCCTGCACAAAGCCGATGACCTGCTCGGCGTAGATCGCCGCCAGGGTGATCGTCACCGTCACGCCGCCTTGGTAAAACACGGCGCACAGCAGCAGGCTCATGAAGTCTTGGTAACGCTTGGCTTGGCGAAAGGTTTCGCCGAGTTGCTGGAACGATGCTTTCAACCCACTGGTCTGCTGGGCCTGCGGCTTGGGTACCGCGCGCTCCTTGAGCAGCTTGAACGTGACAAATGCCGCCGCGCCGTAAATCGCCGCCGTGATCAGCATGGTGACGGGCACGAACTGATCCGCGCTGATGCCCTGCTTGCCTGCCCAGATCACATAGCCCAGGCTGATACCCAGCGCCAGCATGCCGCCAAAGTAGCCAAAGCTCCAGCCCCAGCCACTCACTTTGCCCAGGGCTTCGGGGCGAGCCAACTCAGGCAGGAAGGACGCGGTCAGCGACTCGCCAAAGCTGTAGAACGTATTGGAGATGACGATCAATGCAAACGCCAGCCCCACGCTGCCGGGGCCTGCGAATGACAGCGCAGCGGTGGCCACCACGCACAGCGCGGTGGAGATCATCAGCAGTTTTTTCTTCTTCGCGTGCATGTCCGCATAGGCACCCAGGCCGGGCATGACGATCATCACGATGGCGTAGGAAATGCTCAACGCCGCCGTCCACGCGAACGTGGCCCATTCAGCGCCCTTGGCAATGCCGCCGACAAAATACGCAGCAAATACGGCTGTCAGCACTACCGTGGTGTAGCCTGAGTTGGCAAAGTCATACATCGCCCAACCAAACACTTCGCGTTTTTTGACACCGGGGTTGAGCGCATCTTGGCTGAACAGAGCCATGTTTGAATCCTTCTAAAGCTGTGGGCGCATTATGAAGTGCAGAAGTGTCAATCCGGAAAAAATGCCATACTGCGACCCGTTTTGACTGGGGAGACTCGATTCATGCTGAAGTTCACCGGCTGCGATGCTGCCACGCTTTTTTCTGCCACAAAGTCGGCACAGGTGCTGACCGGTATCACGAGAGGGTTTGAAAAAGAGTGCTTGCGCGTGGATGCGCAGGGCCATCTTGCGCAGACCGCGCACCCTGCCGCGCTGGGCTCCAAGCTCACCCACCCGTGGATCACTACCGACTACGCCGAGTCGCTGCTCGAATTCATCACCCCGCCTTCGCAAGACCCCAACTTCCCCCTTCAGTTCCTGCGTGACATTCACCGCTACACCGCGCGGAACTTGAGTGGCGAGACGATGTGGCCGGGCTCCATGCCGTGCGAGGTGGGCGAAGACAAAGACATCGCGCTGGCCGACTACGGCACCTCCAACAGTGCGCACATCAAATACGTCTACCGCAACGGCCTGGGCCTTCGCTACGGGCGCCAGATGCAGACGATTGCGGGCGTGCATTACAACTGGTCGATGCCCGAGGCCTTTTGGCCTGTTCTCTACGATTGCCACGGTGCCACCGGGTCGATGCAGGATTTTGTCAGCGCGCGCTACTTTGGCTTATTGCGCAATTTTCTGCGGTACAGCTGGCTGATCCCGTACCTGTTCGGCGCCTCGCCGGCCGTCAATAAATCCTTCGTGCAAGGCCGTACCACGGATCTGCTTGCGTTGGGCGACAGCACCTTGTACGGCCCGTACGCCACCTGCCTGCGCATGAGCGACCTGGGCTATCAAAACCGGGTGCAGGCCAGCCTGAATGTGAGCTTCAACTCGCTGGCCGAATATGCGCAGGCGCTGGATGCGGCCATCCACACGCCGGATCCGTTCTACACCGCCATCGGCGTGCGCGACGGTGACCAGTGGAAACAGCTCAACGCTAACGTGCTGCAAATCGAGAACGAGTTTTACGCCGGTATTCGCCCCAAGCGCATTGGCCTGCATGGTGAACGCCCGGCGATTGCGCTGCAAAAATATGGCGTTGAATACGTGGAAGTGCGCCTGTTTGACCTGAACCCGCTGATCGACATTGGCATTGCGCCCGAGCAAAGCAGCTTCGCCGATGCGTTTTTGATGATGTGCCTGCTGCGCAACAGCCCCCCCATCACCAGCCGCGAGCAAAGCGAAAACGACGAGAACAAGCGCCGCGTCGTCACGCACGGACGCGAGCCGGGCTTGAAGCTCTTGGTGCACAACACCGAGCAGGCCATGCAACCGATGGCGCACGAGCTGTTCGATGACATGCAGCCTGTGGCCACGATTCTGGATGTTGCCTACGGTGGCAATCGTTACACCACGACGCTGGCTCAACTGCGTAAGCGGATTGACGCACCCGACACCACGCCATCTGCCCAAGTACTGGCCGGCATTCAGCAGCACGGCGGCCTGGTGCCGTACACGCTGCACCTTTCGCAGCAGCATCATCAAAGCCTGCTGGGGCAAGCGCTGGATGATGCGACGAATGCAAAGTTCAGCGCCGCCGCAGCCGATTCATTGCACGCGCAACAGGCTTTGGAAGCCAAGCCGCAAATCCCTTTTGAGGACTACGTGGCGAAGTACTATGCTTGATCAGCAACCCAGGAACGGGCGTACATCCTGCGCGCTGATCGGGTGTGAAATCAAATAGCCCTGAAACTGGTCGCAGCCCATGCCGCGCAGCGTGTCGAACTGAGATTGCGTCTCTACGCCTTCTGCCACAGTTTGCAGCTTCAGGCTGTGCGCCATCTGAATGATCGCGGTGGTGATGGCGTTGGAAGTCGCGCTGTCGTAACCGGGCTCGTTGTCGTCGCCGATGAATGAGCGGTCAATCTTGAGCTTGTTGATCGGATAGTGCTTCAAATACGATAGCGACGAGTAGCCGGTGCCGAAGTCATCAATCGTCAAGCCTACGCCCATGGCATGGAGCTGGTTGAGCTTCTCCAGCACCTGGCTGTCACTGTCGATCAAGAGCGACTCCGTCAGCTCGATCTCCAAATACTTCGGATCCAACGCGAAATTTTCCAAGGTGCTGGCGATGTTGTCCACGACATCGCGCTGCTTGAAGCTCAAGGCCGACATGTTCACCGCCACCGGCACCTTCAGGCAACCTTCCCTGTGCCAAGCCTTCAACTGGCGACAGGCAGTTTGCAGCACCCAGCGGTCAATGCTGGCAATCAAGCCGTGTTCTTCGGCAAAGCCGATGAATTCGTCCGGCCCCACCAGGCCACGCGTGGGGTGCTGCCAGCGTACCAGGGCCTCCAAGCCCACCACGGCATTGTCCTCTCGCCGACGCTGCGGCTGGTAGTGCAGCACGAACTCATTGCGCGCCAGCGCATCTTTCAACTGGCGCTCTTTGTCCAAAGTTTCGAACGCACGCTCAAACATCCTGGGTGTGAAAAACTGGTAATTGGC
>JANNFW010000475.1:0-4517 GCA_031380235.1 Rhodoferax sp.
GACGTGGAAGTCCTGCTTGCGGACATGGATGCGCTGAACGGGTTTGCTGGACGCCGTGGCCTCCAGCTTGCGCAGCTTTTGCCAGGGTGCCGCCGCGCGCAGCGTTTCGATCACATTGATTCTGCTGCCCGCCCTGGGCTCGCCGCGACGTGCGCCTATGGGCCGGCCCCGTGTCGGGCTTTTTTGCACGGCTCCTGCCCGACCTGCCGCTTGCGTGCGTGACTTTGCCATCTCGCCAATTTTGAGCGCCGCCAGCAAACCTGCCGGAATCGCCGCCTTCGCCGCCTCCATCACTGTCTCGGCCAATGAGCTGCCTGCGCTGGTTTCTTCAGCCGGGTCGGGCTCTTGAACGGCATCCAAATCCGACTCATCAGCCTCTTGCGGCTCGGTGTCGTCGCGATCGTCGCTCGATTCTTCTTGCGCGCTGGCAGGCGGTGCAGGCAATTGCCTGGCGCGCGGACCCAGCACAAGGCGCGCGGCGATCGACACATGGTCATCAGTCACCTCGGTTTCGCCAGACAGCGCCGCTGCAACGCGCGCAACGCGCAGCGCAAGCAGCGGTGCACGCATGGAGTCGATACCCAGCGCCAAGGCCGCCGCGCAGATGGCTTCAATCACGTCCTCCGTGGCTTGGACGCAGGGCAGCAGTGTTTGGGCGCGAACGATGTCGTCAGCATCCCATTGGAATGCGTCTGGCGGGGCGGGTTGGCCGTCCAGTCGAACATGAAACGCAAGCCTGTCCAGCAAAGCGTCAGGCACTATCTCATCGTCACTGGCACCTTCGTCCAGTGCAACCATGCCCAGTCGTGCGGCGCTGCTCGTGGTGAAACCATCGCGCTCAATCAACACTTCACCGCTGTCCAGCACGGCGCCTAAGCGCGCCGCCGTGGCAGTTGACAGTCGCTCCGCCATCGCCAGAACCACCACGCCGCCATCCGCTTGGGCCAAGATACCACGTTGCGCGACAGGTCGGCCCGCCTGAAGCGTGGCCCCAAGATCCAGCCCGCCCAGAAGCCCCGCATCGTTGATGTTCAGCGGGACGCGCCGCACGGGGTTCGAAGGGGGCAGAAGCTGGCGCAGCATTGCCAACCACGCGTCCCGCGCAGAACACGCGGGTGCCCGCAATGCCACCCCGCCCAGGCCAATGGGGTCAACCGCAAACAGCGCAGCAATTACCGTCGACATGGTGTTGCGGCACTACCCGTGTTGATTCACGCACCCATCAACTCAACGACGGCGCGTTCGACGCGAGTCGTTGAGCCCGAATCGTCCAGCGGGTTGCGTCGCAAACGGTGGCGCAACGCAGGTGCTGCGACACGGCGCAAATGGATGTCGCCCACATCCGCATCGCCTTGCAACGCAGCCAGCGCACGCGCCGCGCGAATCAGGGTCAAATCGCCGCGCAGGCCGTCGGTGCCCAGCGCCATGCAAAGCTGAGCCGCGCGCTCGCGCGTAGCGTCAGAGATCGTCACATCATGCAGTCGACTGCGGCCCGCCACAATCTTCTTGCGCACACGCTCGTCTTCTTTTTTCCACTTTTCAGCGAAGGCCATCGGATCACGTTCAAACGCATCGCGGCGTTTGACAACCTCAACCCGCGATGGCAAATCATCCGGCGTTTTGACCTCAACCGACAGGCCAAAGCGATCCAGCAATTGGGGCCGCAGCTCACCCTCTTCCGGGTTGCCACTACCCACCAAAACAAAACGGGCTGGGTGGCGCACGCTCAAGCCCTCGCGCTCCACCACGTTCTCGCCGGACGCGGCCACATCGATTAACAAATCGACCAAATGATCTTCCAGCACGTTCACTTCATCAATGTACAAAAATCCGCGATTGGCGCGGGCTAGCAGCCCAGGCTCAAACGCCTTGATGCCTTGCGACAATGCCCGCTCCAAATCAAGTGCACCGACCACGCGGTCTTCTGTGGCACCCAAGGGCAAGTCTACGACAGGCACTGCAACGAGGTGACTTTTGAGAGCGGCGCGATCTGGGCCGCCATCGCCACCATTGCCCCGAAGGGCCGCACAGTCTTCGCAACTGCCTGCCAGGTCAGCAGGATCACAGCCATACCGGCACCCAATAACAGCGCGCATTTTGGGTAAAAGTGCCGCCAGCGCACGAACTGCTGTTGACTTGCCCGTGCCCCGGTCGCCAAACACCAAAACACCGCCAATGCTGGGGTCAACAGCCGCGATCAAAATCGCCAGCTTCATTTCGTCCTGACCCACAATTGCCGAAAAAGAAAAGGATGTTGTCATGGGTTTTAGTATGTCATAGCCTTCTGGGGTGAATCGGCGGATAACTGGGTACAACTACAAACCGGTCAACAGGCTACAAAGAACCTAGCGATGAAAGTTAGTTGTGGAGTTCAAGTTGTCGTAGCTGACGCTCTGCTGGGTGTTCACGTCGGGGAAAATGCTATATAATAAATAGCAAAATTTATAGAAAATGCGAGAGCCGGAGGTATATTTTTCTTCAAATTTACGTCGTAGCAGCTTTCTCGACATAATAATTAACCTGTGAGTTAATTTTCAGACTTTTCAAGCATCACTTGATGCGCTCCTTGATGCCCCGACTTGCGCTGCGGCATCGAGAAGCGGCCCGGCAGAACCTATGGCGGCCAGTGCCGCTAAGCCCGGTAGGTCGTTCAGCGTCTTTACGCCGCGCGTGCTGCGGTTCCACCAAGTGGAGAAGGACTGGCAGTGCAGGCCAATATCTGCGAACAGGTTCATCGGCTTGCGTTGTTTGACTTGGGGTGGCAACAGCGTGCTGAGATGGGGGTCGGCCAGTGTCTGCACCGAGCGCGCGCCTGCCAGCGCCAGAGTCAGCGTGTCGCGGTCGGCGTGCCACTGTAGGGGCGCGAGCGAGGACATGCGCTTGCCCACGAAGGCCCAGCGCGCCTCGCTCCAGGGCCAAGCGTGGTGATGCTCGGCAGGCCACAGTCCCACACGAACGCAGTCTTTTGGCAGGTCGATCGGTGGCCCTGCCAATGCCCACGGATGTACCAACCAGACATCCCGATCAGTCACGTCACGTGCTTGAGGTGCAGCGCAGGCCGTGCCCTGAGGTGCTGACCCTGTCGCTGGTTCTTCCACGCCCTCACCCCGGGGCGTGGCTTTGACCGGTCGGTTGCTGCGCGCCATGGCATCTAGTTGCTCGTAAGAACAATCGATCACGCTGGCGCTGCTGTGCCAGTTGCGTGGCGCATACCGAGCCACGTTGTCGGCATTGAACAAGTAAGGCTTGCTGCTGCCTGTGCCTGCCACCCATTGCCAGCTCAGGTGGTTGCTGGCCAGATCGCCGTCCAACAGGTGCGCCACCAACCAGTCCGCGCCAGCGCGCCAGTGAACCTTGCGCAGATGCACCACGTAGCTGGCCAGCCACATCCGGGCGTGGTTGTGCAGGTAGCCTGTGGCGTACAGCGTGTACACGGCCATGTCGATGGCAGGCACACCGGTGCGCGCCTGGCGGATATCCGCTGGCACTTCAGGGTTGTAGGCGTGCTCGGGCAGCAGGCCCTCGTGCAGCGAATTCAGGATCGCAACCCCCCGGTGTTGCCAGACATGGCGGAAGTACTCGCGCCAGCCCAACTCGAAGACAAACTTGTGCTGCACATCCAGTCGGTGCCTCGCAGCCACCCCGGCCAGCACCTCGGGCAGACTCACGAAACCGTGCGTGATGTACGGTGAAAGCTGCGTCACCGCGCCCTCGATGGCGTTGCGGCTGCGGGCATAGTCGGCCGGGCGCACGGCGGCTATGCGCGCCAGGGCGGCGGCGCGGGTTGGGGGAAAGTTTTCGAGCGGTTTCATCGGGCCGTACGCGACTTAAGAATTTGAAGCCTCGGCGGCTGACACACGTAAAAAAGCGCGACCAACCATCAGCCGCTTAATGCTGCCGCAGCGCCGATAACGCTTCCGTCAGCGATGAGTTGGTCAATGCGCGCCATGAGAAGCAGGCCGGCTGCCGAGTAGGGGTCAAACTCTGGCCAATCGATCTTGGTTTGAGTGTCGACATCCGACAGTTTGACACGCGCCATAGACCATCCCCCGTAGCGCCGCTGGGTGATGCTCTCGCAATGGATCAACTCCAAATCCTTGTGGCGCGGATCTGCAAAAATACGCGCGTACAGGCCGGTGACCTTGCCGCGCTCACCTTCCAGGGCCTGCAGAAACACACCTTGACCTTCGCACAGCACGCCGGTAATGTCATTTTGAGCATTCCAGGCGTGTGCCTTGTGCAAGATTGAATCGGTCAGCGCATTGGACTGTGGGTCCACGGCTTTGCTCACGTAAATCAGGCGGATCAACATGGTTCGAAGTCCTCAAGGGCGCCAAGCGTCGGCGTAAAGCTGCGCCTTGACTGGGCTGCAAGCGCAAGGTGTTTGATGCCCGGGTGATGAAACCATGTCGACTGCCAGAGCATAGTTGGCGGAGAGGGTGGGATTCGAACCCACGGTACCTTGCGGTACGCCTGATTTCGAGTCAGGTACATTCGGCCACTCTGCCACCTCTCCA
>JANNFW010000493.1:0-6850 GCA_031380235.1 Rhodoferax sp.
GTCGCCCCCAGGCAACCCGAGCATGGACAACCTCGCCGCCATTTTCCGGGCTGTGCGCGATAGGCTTCAGGTCAGCCTGTCTGCGCATTCGGTCGCCGCCTGAGTCTAGGGTTGGCGCTTGATCCATGCACCAAGGGTCACCCGAAGGCTTGGGACTCATACGCTGGCGCTTCGCTGGCCTTTTGAAATCGCCCCAATCCTTTGGGTGGCCCTTGGCGCTTAAGGATGGATGACTCGCCGCAGCGGGGTGCAGGCGGCCCCGGGGGCGGATTGCGAACAGTTGTTTTTGCAACCAGCTTTGCACCCAAAAGTCAACAACTGGGGTTGCCGGGTTTGTGGAAATTTATATCTGTATAAAATTAATCAAAATGAGCAAAAATCAAGGCTAAAAGCCATTCTCAGGAGGTTTTCGTATCACGAATATCTCGCCAGGCACCAGATTACGTTGCAGGTTTTGCGGTAAACATGACCTTAGCCTTCAGAAACACGCGGCAGTTCGACGACCATCACAGCAATCTCTACAAGAATCTACCCAATGATTACTGCAATTCTTGCGCTCATTGCTTTCTTGACGACTCTCGTCACGGCGTTTGGTGAAACGCAAAGAAAGGACCAAGTTGGCCTCAAGCGTGTTACTCGGTTGGGTTGGATATCGCTGGGGTTAGCGTTTATTGTCCTTGTTCTGTCAGGCGCACAGGCTTTACGTTTGATACGACAGCAACACGAAATTATAAGTGATCGTGCTATTGCAAAAAGAGCGGCCCATGCCGAAATCGCAATCGCTTTGCGAGAACTCTCGCACGCGATGCCGCGATTCAGGTATTTGCCACCCTTATTCAGTCGCCCCATAACAGAAGACGACATAAGAAAGGGAGAACTTCCGCTTATAGATCAACCGCCTACCAATGAAGAGCGGGAGTCGGCACGACTTCGCTGGATTCAGCGCAGCAAAGTGTCTGCCTTCAACGAACCAGTCCTGAAGGCGATTGTTCGGCTAAGAAGCGCTACAAACATGTTTTCAAGTTACATTTCAGGGAAAACTCTCGCGGGCATCAATGAGTTGCTTAGCGATAGCTCACTCGAAATCTATGCTCCGGAACGCGCGGACCGCACGCTTGAAGAGGCGATGTACAGCGAAAACGAAGTTCGTGCGTTTCAAAAGACATCCGCATCGCTAATTTGCACTATCAATATTGATCCGGAGCTATTTGAGTTTGGCGTAAGAGAAATTTCCAACGAACTTTATGAACGAGAAATCCGACCGCGTCTGACACCATCAGCGAAATCATTGAGCATGATAGATTATTTAAGCAATCACAAGCTGGAACGCGCACTAATTGAAAACGGCAGAGTCCGAGAACTATGTAGCTCGGCGGTATGTGCCGCCAAACTGAAGCAATTGACTGAACTGCCTGCCTGCATCTCAGCGCAGCTAACTGAAGGCTAACCATTCGCTCAACCGGACCCATTGCGGCGTGCCGTCATTTGGGCTAGAAAATCCTAGCCCAAATGCCAGCCCACCACAATGAGCTGGCTAGCTCAAACGTTAAAGCACTACAAAGGGATGCCACATGGCCGACTTTTTAAACATTGCCGGGTTCCTTGTCGGCGTTATCGGCCTTGGCATAGCCTTGTACCAAGGCTTCGAGCGCAAGAAACTTAAAGGGTTCGTTCGCGCTGAGGCCTGGACCATGTACGAGAAGGCAAACAATCTGACTGGCATCGTCCAGGCGGCCACAAGTAGCTATCGGGCCTCGCACGCCTCCAACGTGAATGCTGAAGTGCTGTCCTTGATGTCGAAGTCGGAGGCCTTTGGTATGGAACTCCTCAGAGAATCCGCGCGGCAAATTCATTTTTCTGAGCCGCGCTTCGATTCGATCGCGTTGGAGTACTGGGTGTCCGTCGGGCGAATCGACAAAGAGCACTTGGTCATCTTTCGCACTTATGCGGTCGAGGACGTACCAAAGCCCAAGGTATAGCGTGGCGAAGATCATGCTACAGAGTAGCCCGCGCAGCAAACGAGGCGTGGTTGTGGGTTTGGACTTATCCTGTTTCCACGGACACATTTAGACTCTTGGATTCTGGCCCCTGTCTTTTGGGCGTCGTCACAAATATGCCGCAGTGCAGCAACCCAGCGGACGCCCCCGAACCCACCACGAAACAACTCACCCCGCAACATCGCTTTCAAGCAGCACGCGGACATAGCGCGTGTACGGAATTCCCTTTGCTTTGGCCTTGCATTTCAATGCATCCAGCAAATTTTTAGGTAGGCGCACATTCAGGGCCACGGCTTTCGGCTCAAACTCGAAACGCATTGGCTTGAAGCCCGACAGGTCAAATGTCGAAAGGTCTGCAGAATCAACGAATCGCTCTGCCTCTGCATCACTTTTGAGCGATGGCATGGGCTTAGCTTTGGGTTTGGCTTTCGTTTTGGAAGCGGTCTTCACAGTGGTCGATCTCTTTCTGATATCTGTACCTGGCACTGATGGGCCGACAAGCTTGCGGAGCCACTCAGAAGACCCCCCTGCCCCGCAGGCCGATCACATTAGCTGCGGACAAAAGCGAACAAATCCGCAAATTCATTTTGATCGGCAGCTCGCAAAGCGGCCAAATAGCGAGCCCGCGCCTGGTTGGCGGCAACCAAACTTGTGCCGCTGCCCCAGGTGAAGGCGGGTCGCCCCAATTGCTTTAGCAATGTGTCAGCCATCAAGCGCGCGTGGCGGCCATTTCCGTTGGGGAACGGGTGGATCAAAACCAAGGCATGGTGAAACCTTGCGGCCAACTCATCCGCTGCAAACGTTTCATTTTTGACCCAATAATCGGCGTTACCCAGCAGTTGGTTCAGCTTGACGGTGACTAAGGTCCAATCACAACCAATGTTCTTGTCGGACATTCGAAACGTGCCTGCCCATTTCCAGGTCTTGTTGAACATCCGACGGTGCAATTCGCGGCAAAAGCTTTCGGTCAACACGTCAGGAACTCTGGCCCGCCGCAGCCACTTCGTGGCCTGAAGGATGTTTTGTTGCTCCCACTCATTCAGCGCGCCATTGGTTTCGATATGCCGGGGAATTAGCCCGGCCATTTCGTTCGGATCTAAAGGGGTTTGCGAGTCCTGCTCGTTAGGGTCGCCAAGGTCTAACGCCATAGGGCCGACCATTTGCCGCGCAGCAGCTCGTCGGCCCGACTGATGACCTGCTTTTGGATGCGCTCGTTTGTGGGCTTTTGGTCTTCCAAACTCATCGTGTGCGCGACCCCGTCAATTTCTATTTTCGCCAACTGCGTTGCCCGGTCTTGCACAAGCTGCAGCAGGGGCTTGCGCGGTACGAGGGCGTAAACAAGATCGCAGTCGAGGCCGTTGGCCATTTTGCGCAATTGCCCAAGCGAGATGCGCTCATCCGCTTCTGATTGTTCGGATTTGTGCAACGCCGAGCCAGAAATACCCAAATGCGCTGCCTGCTGGCGCTGGGTACGGCCAAGGGCCTCGCGAATCTCCTTCAGCCAGCCCTGTGACGGTGCGCGTTTGGCCAGCAAAACACGGTAGGGTGCGACCGAAGTCTGTAGCTGTTCTAACCGCAGGAGGTTAAATTCATTGGACATTTTGATATCCTATAGGCAATCATAATGACAATTTTTGCTATCTTATGAAGAAGCGATTCTACATTATTTGCTTAATTATTAAGAAGCAAAATAATAATTTATGCTGAACTAAATGGAAGCAAAAAATCTCTTTTGCTGCATTTTCAGGAAATCGAAATGCCAGAGCCCGGCAGTTGCCACCATTTCGACTGCCAGCCCTCAATGCTTCGCTTCATCTCCCAGAAAACTGCGCAACTCCGCAACTGCGCCTTCGCAATCTCGCAAGCTTAGGTACCCACCGCCGCCAACGGCTGGAACCCCGCAAACACCGCGCCAATCTTGAAGATGCCGCTGACCCGTGCCACAGGTGCCCCATCCGCCTGCACCAAGCCTTGCATGAACACCAGGCTGCGGGTGGTGCGCAGAATTTGCGCCTCACCTTGCACCCAAGCGCCCAGCGGCGACGGGCCAAGGTAATCGATTTGCAGATTGATGGTGGGCAGGAAGCGGCCGTCAAGGTCTTTGCTTAGCACCATCGCCGTCATGGGCAGCAGCATGTCGCAAAACGTCGCCATCATCCCGCCGTGGCAAATCTGCATCGGGTTGCAGTGGCGCGGCTCAACGCGAAAGCCCATCTGCATGCCGCCTTCAGTGCGCCGCGTGTACAGCGGGCCGTTCGCGTTGATGAAGCCCTCGCCAAAGAAACGCGGCTTGAAGCCAGTGGGGATATCCAGAGTGTCGAGAGTCGTCGTTTGATCGGGTTGCATTCAGAGTACTATATTAGTGATAGCTGCTTATGCAGTAAGTACGAGAGCTAGAGTGCTATTTTTGCAATAATTTGATGATTTTTCGTCAAAATTCATTAAAAATTAACTCTCAGGTTAATTTTAATCATCAATCTTGACCACCACGCGCCCACGCACGGTGCCCGCCATCAACTCGTGCGCTTTGGCAATGGCACCCTCCAGCGGCACGTCGATGATCACTTTCTCCAGCAAACTCACGTCCAAGTCGGTGGCAAGGCGATCCCAGGCGCGCTGGCGTTTGGCCAACGGGGCCATCACCGAATCAACGCCCACCAATGTGATCCCACGCAGGATGAAGGGCATCACGCTGGTGGGCAAATCCATGCCTTGCGCGAGGCCGCAGGCGGCCACCACACCGCCGTAGCGCGTTTGCGCCAGCGCGTTGGCCAGCGTGTGCGAGCCCACCGCATCGACCACGCCGGCCCAGCGCTCTTTTTGAAACGGCTTGCCTGCCGCAGACAGAGTGGCGCGGTCGATGATTGAAGCCGCACCAAGCGATTTCAAATACGCTTCTTCGCTGGTTTTGCCCGTGGCAGCCACCACTTGGTAGCCCAGTTTGCCCAACAGTGCAATCGCCACGCTGCCGACGCCACCGGTCGCGCCGGTGACCAGCACTTCACCATCGCCGGGCTTCACGCCATGATCTTGCAATGCCAGCACGCAGAGCATGGCGGTGTAGCCTGCGGTGCCAATCGCCATGGCCTGGCGTGGCGTAAACGCGGCGGGCAGCTTGACCAGCCCGTCGCCCTTGAGCCGGGCGGTCTGCGCCAGGCAGCCCCAGCGCGTCTCGCCCACACCCCAGCCGTTATGGATGAATTTGTCGCCCACTTTCCAAGCCGGATGGCTGGACGCTGTCACCGTGCCAGCCCCATCAATGCCTGCCACCATCGGCCAACTGCGCACCACCGGGCTTTTGTTGGTGATGGCCAAGCCGTCTTTGTAGTTGAGGGTCGAATACGCCACTGACACCGTCACCTCGCCGTCTGCGATGGGCGGTAGCTGAGCCTCGTTAACCTGCGTCACGCTGGCCTTGAAGCCGTCGGTGTTGTTCAAAAGCAATGCACGGAACATCATGAATCCTTTTTTAATATTTAAAATCAATAGGTTAAAGCATAATTAGAGAATAAACTTTAACTTGACACCAGGCCTTGGAGGCAAGTATGCTCAACCCCATGCCAGTGTTTACCCGTTTAAGCCTGAAGACTTCAGCAACTGTACCTTCGATCCTGCTCGCTTGCCTGATGGCAAGCAGCGTGCATGCAGAGCCAGCAGCAGCCGACGACATGGATCGCTTTTTGGCTGACAAGGGCCTGCTCGCCCAGATTGCGCAAGTGAGCGAAAGCGTGTCACACAAAGCATCCGAGTTGGTCGTGACCGCGCTGGGCTTCCTGGGTGTGCCCTACAAGCGCGGTGGCAACTCGGTGGAAACGGGCTTTGACTGCAGCGGCTTCGTGCGCGCCATGTACGAGCAGACGGTGGGCTTGATCTTGCCGCGCAAGGCCGAGCAGCAAGCAGCAGCCACCCAGCAGATCGAAAAATCGGAGCTGCAACCCGGCGACCTGGTGTTCTTCAACACCCTGCGGCGCACCTTCAGCCATGTGGGAATTTATGTGGGCGAAGGCAAGTTCATTCACTCACCGAAGCCGGGTGCCGAGGTACGGGTGGAGGACATGCAGAAAAGCTATTGGCACGCGCGCTTTGATGGTGCGCGGCGGGTGACGGCATCGCCGAGCCCATCGCCGACTCCATCAACGACCGCATTCCCGACTGCGACGCCCTAGTGCCCCCATACCATGCGCGCCACACACCTTGCGCGGTTTGGTTTGGCACTGTGCTGTGCGATGACCCTGAACGCAAGCCTTGCCGCTGAGGCGTCACTGCTGGCGCGCATCAACGCCGAGATCGGCCACGGCATTTGCTTAAGCGACGCAGATTGCACGACGATTCCGATGGGTGAAAAAGCCTGCGGCGGGCCTGAGCGCTGGCTCGCGTGTACGCGGGAATCGACTAAAAAGCCTGCACTTCAACCCTTGCTGGACAAGCTGATCACCTTGCAAAAAAAGCGCAATGCGCAAAGTGGCCTGTTGTCCAACTGCCAAATCAGCCCTGACCCGGGAGCGATGTGCCGTGCCAACCGCTGCGTTTTAAGACCAGCGGATGCTGCCATCTGATTCCAACGCGCAAAAAAAAGCCACCCGAAGGTGGCTTTTTCGAATCGTTCAGTCAATCAAACAAAATCAACGCAGCGCCAGTGCATTTGCTTTGGCAAGCTCTTTGGCTGAATTGGTAGCCATTGGCAGCACTGGGCTCACATTGTCGATGTACAACGAGGTTTGACCAATTTGGCTGGCGGAAATGCCGTCGTTAAATTGAACCGTTCCGAAATGGCGCAGCCCTGCTGCAACCGTCCACATAAAGGCCACGGACCCGGTACCGCCGGTCACCACCGTAGCAGGCGTGCTCACCCG
>JANNFW010000526.1:0-31830 GCA_031380235.1 Rhodoferax sp.
ACTTGCCAGCGCGGTGCGAACCAAAGGCACCACCCTGGCCGTGACGTCAGCGCTTGCGACACCCGCGATGTAGACGCCAAACCAGTCGCGCATCTCCAGCCCCGTCACGTTTTGTTCGGAAAACGTCGGTATGTCGGGTGCGAACCTTGAACGCGCAGGGCCCGTTGAGGCCAACAAGCGCAATTTGCCGGCTTTGGCGGGCTGAATCAGGTCACCCAAAGTCAGCACGAGGGCGCTGATCTGCCCGCCGATCAAGTCAGTGATGGCGGGTGCGCCGCCTCGGTAGGGCACGTGCGTCATGTTCAGCCCGAGCTTTCGACTCAAATAGTCGCCCACAAAATGGGGTGGTGTGCCCGCCGATGGCGACCCATATGTCACCCGGCCGTCATTCGCTTTGGCCCACCTGGCAAAGTCCGCCACGGTTTTGACTTCTGCCGGAACGCCAGCACCCACCGCAAAGCCAAAGTCAATCAAGGCTGCCATGCTCAGCGCTGTAAAGTCTTTGAACGGGTCGTAGTTGGACTTCTTGAAGGTGTGCGGGTTGATGGTCAGCACACCCGCTGGATTCATCAACAAGGTCAAGCCGTCTGGGGGGCTTTGACGGGCGATGTCCACGGCAATGCGACCCGCGGCGCCGGGCCGGTTGTCAACGATCACGGCTTTGGCCAGTTTGCCTGTGAGTTGTTCGGCCAAGCGGCGCGAGATCAGGTCAATCGCGCCACCCGGTGGAAAGCCCACCAAAATTCGGGCGGTTTCTGGCAGGCTTTGCCCCCGCGCGGCGATGGGGTAAAGCGCACCGATAGTCGATGCGACAAGGCCAAATTGAAGTACTGTGCGGCGGCTGATGGGGCTCATGGTGTTGTCCTGCGAGGAGTTGTTTTCAAAGTCTCGGCAGAATACGCAGGCAAGCCCGGATTGAGAAACAGTTTGTGCGGATGAATTGCATCGAAGCAACCAATACCAAGGGTTTGTAATAAGGGGTTTACCCCCAGCCGTGGCGGCCCGTTGCGCCTACTGAGACCTGCAAAACTCGCTGTCGTCAGCAGGTTTTGACGAATGCGGCAATCACAACAGTGCCGGGGCGAAAATATCAAAAAAATTAACTCGGAGGTTAATTTTTAGCAAAAAATCACCTGAAAAACCTAAATTTGCAAACAAATACGACTATAGCTCTCGCTTTTAGTGCGTAAACAGCTATATAAAGCATAGCAAATCAACAGCAGTAACGTCCGGTTTTATCGGCCAGACCGCCTTAAATACCGCTTTCGCCAGAATACGGAGATCAGCGTGATCGCAACAATTGCCATCAAGGCTATCGCCCACCACACACCGGTTGACCGGTGAATCAGGGGAAGGCCATCAAAGTTCATCCCGAAAAACCCGGTGATCAGGTTCAGCGGTAAAAAGATGGCAGTCAGCACCGTGAGCGTGCGCATGATGTCGTTGGTGCGGCTGCCTTGCACACTGAAGTGGATTTGCACGGCTGTCTCGGCACTTTGCTCCAGCCGACGCACGTGGTGCACCACCCGTTCAATGTGCTCCAGGACGTCGCGGCTGCGCACCTGCAGCAAGTCACGCTCGCGCGATTCTGCGGGCGTTTGCGCCTCTGGCCAGGTTTTCAGTGCCTCAATCCAGTCTTGCAGCGCCGCACGCTGGTCTTCGCAGATTTCGTCCAGGTGGTGCAAGGAGAGCCGCGTATCCAGGAGTGAGTTCCAGTTGTTGAAGCGCGAGCGCGGGTTGATCAGCTCGTTCTGCCAATGATCCAGCTGGTGCGTGAGTTCCCTGCGCAGCTCTAAAAAGCTATCGACCATCTGGTTGATGATGCGCAGCATCAAGTCGGCCGGACTGGTGGGCAGGCGAGCGCCCGCGACGCGGGTGTCGATTGGCACGGCGTTGAGCAGCTTGCTGGCATAGGCGTCACGCACGACACAGTCGGTCGGGTGCACGGTGAGCAAGATGCGGTCCAGGACGGCAAATCCGACGGGGCTGGTGTCGATACGCTTGAGCACCGGCGGGCCGCCGCGAGTCGAGGCCTGCACCACGGGTTGACCGGGCTGCGCCATATCAGTTTCGCTTTTGCCCGACGCGAGCCGCCGGAACACAAGTAGATCGTATTGCGAGGTGTAATCGTAGTGCGAGGGCAACTGGTTGTTGATCAGGTCAGACATGTGAAGATCGACCAACTGCACGCCGCTGAGTGCTTGCAACGCACCTTGGATTTGCACCTGCATCACCTCAAACTCGCGCCGCGCGCAGGCAATCCACAAGAAGCCGTTGGCGGGCAACTGGGTGGGCAGCTCCGCGCTTTCTGAAACCGCGCTGCCTTGGATCGTGATGATACGCATGGGCTTGAGAACGTTGCTTGGGCGTTATTTGCCTGCCAGCAGCCGCGCCACATCTCGCGCAAAATAAGTCAAAACACCGTCAGCCCCTGCGCGCTTGAAGGCCAGCAGGCTTTCCATCATCACCGCGTCATGATCAAGCCAGCCGTTGATCGCGGCAGCTTTAAGCATGGCGTACTCACCCGAGACTTGGTAGGCAAACGTCGGCACTTGGAATTCATCTTTCACGCGGCGAACGATATCCAGGTAAGGCATACCGGGCTTGACCATCACCATGTCCGCGCCTTCCGCAATATCAATGGCGACCTCGCGCAGGGCCTCGTCGCTGTTGCCAGGATCCATCTGGTAGACCTTTTTGTTGGCCTTGCCCAAATTGGCGGCAGAACCCACCGCATCGCGAAACGGGCCATAAAAAGCTGACGCGTACTTGGCGCTGTAGGCCATGATGCAGGTGTGGATATGGCGATGGGATTCGAGCGCGTTGCGAATCGCGCCAATCCTGCCGTCCATCATGTCGCTGGGGGCCACGATGTCCACGCCCGCCGCCGCCTGCGTTAGCGCCTGCTTCACCAGCACCTCAACGGTTTCGTCATTCATGATGTAGTTTGCGTCGTCCAACAGGCCGTCCTGGCCGTGGCTGGTGTAGGGATCCAGCGCTACGTCGGTCATGATGCCCAGGCTGGGGAAACGCTTCTTCAGTTCGCTCACCACGCGCGGGATCAGGCCATCCGGGTTCATCGCCTCTTGGCCGTCTGGCGTTTTGAGCGCCGGGTCAATCACGGGGAACAGCGCCATCACCGGAATGCCCAGCGCCACGCATTCTTCAGCCACAGGCAACAAGAAATCCAGGCTCAAGCGCTCCACGCCAGGCATGGAGGCAATGGCATGGCGGTGTTGTTTTCCATCAACAACGAACACCGGGTAGATCAGGTCATGCGCCGTCACCGCGTGCTCGCGCACCAGGTTTCGGGTGGATTCATCGCGGCGCAGCCGACGAGGGCGGGCCGTGGGGAAAGGTGCGGGCAGGAGCATGGCGTGAATGGCGTATATAGCGTGAGTAGGGGTAAATCTCGTGAAGTATTGTCGCTTCAAGCCGAAGATTTTGAAGTAAACACTTGAAACCCATCCCCAAATTTGCTAAATTAGAAGCGGGTGGCTTGCCACCTCCCGCTTTTCCTCCCTGAGCGGGGCCTTGATGTGTGACAGCAAATAGGCTTATCCCCCAGCCCAGTGCTGGGGTTTTTTTTGCGGCTTCGTCAGCAGAGCGCATTCTCGGGCGAATTGCTGCGTTGCGCGGTGCTCGCAATCCTCACGTACAGAAGTACGCTCCGGTTGCTGCGCTCCGGGCGCCTTGCACTTCATCCCGATAATGCACTCTGCTGACGAAGCCTCCGTTAGCCCTGAGACGCGACGCTGTTGTTCGAGACAAATATTTATGCTCTGGATCAAATCCCTCCACATCATCTTCGTTGTCAGCTGGTTTGCGGGGCTGTTTTATATGCCGCGCATTTTTGTGAATCTGGCGCAGGTGCCCGCCGATTCAACCGCCGAGCGGGATCGATTGCTGTTGATGGCATCAAAGCTTTATCGGTTCATGGGGCCACTGGCGCTTTTGGCGTTGATCTTTGGCGTGTGGCTGTGGCTGGGCTACGGCATTGGGCGCGGGCCGGGCAATGGGTGGCTGCACGCCAAGCTGTTTGTGGTGTTTTTGATCATCGGCTACCACGGGGCGTGCGGCAGCTTGCTTAAAAAATTCCAGTCTGGTAAAAATGTGCGCGGCCATGTTTGGTACCGCTGGTTCAATGAAGTGCCCGTGCTCATGCTGGCTTGTGCGGTGATTCTGGTTGTCGTAAAACCTTTTTAATGCATAAAACCTCAGCGTGGCCGCTGTCCCTGACTTATGCGGGCTTGATTGTTTACGCCAGCCTGTACCCGTTCGCCGAATGGCGCGCCCAAGGCATTTTTCCTTTCAGTTATTTGTGGCAGCCGTGGCCGCAGTACTGGACCGGGTTTGATGTAGGCATCAATATCGCCGGGTATGTGCCATTTGGCTTTTTCGTGGCACTGGCAGCGTTACGTACGGGTCGCGCCACCCATGCGGTTTTGCTGGCGACGCTGATCGCCGGGCTGATGGCGCTGTTGATGGAAACAGTTCAAGGGTTTTTGATATCTCGGGTGCCCTCCAATGTAGATTTAGCGCTCAACCTGTTCGGCGGCTGGCTGGGTGCGGTGGCCGCAACGATGCTGGAGAAGGCTGGCGCGCTGGATCGATGGAGCCGCATTCGCAACCGTTGGTTTGTGAATGATGCGCGCGGGGGCCTGGTCTTGCTCGCACTGTGGCCAATTGCATTGCTTTTCCCTTCGTCCGTGCCATTGGGTTTGGGGCAAGTATTCGAGCGCCTGGAAGAGACGCTGGCCGAGCGGCTTGCCGACACGCCGTTTCTGGAGTGGCTGCCTGTGCGCGCGGTGGAGCTGCAACCGATGACGCCCAGCGCCGAGATGGTGTGCGTGCTGCTGGGCGCCCTGATACCCTGCCTGGTCGGGTTTTGCGTGATTCGCGGTGGGCTACGCCGTGGCCTGTTTGTGCTGGGTGCAATGGCCTGCGCCGTGGGTGTGACGGCACTTTCTGCGGCTTTGAGTTTTGGGCCGTTTCATGCATGGGCCTGGTTTGGCCTGCCCGCCCGAATAGGCCTGGCGCTGGCGTTTGTTGTGGCCTGCGCACTGCTGCTGGTGCGCAGGCGATTTAGCGCAGCGCTGGCTATCCTTTGCCTAGGTGTGTACCTGAGCATCATCAACCAAGCTTCCAATGGACCGTATTACGAGCAGACCCTGCACGCTTGGGAGCAGGGACGATTCATCCGCTTCAATGGCGTGGCGCAGTGGTTGGCGTGGCTTTGGCCGTATGCAACACTGATTTACGTCTTGATCTTGATCGCAAGGCCCGAAACCCGTCAATCTGAAAACTAAAATGGTGCAATGAATCAAGTTTTGAAAAATCCCGATAAAAGTCCCGACGCCACAGCGCCAGCTTTGATCAAATCCTATTACGAGCGGCACATCTTCTTTTGTCTCAACGAGCGAAAAAACGGTGAAGACTGCTGCGCGCAGCATGAAGCGCAAGCCGGTTTTGACCGTTGCAAGGCGCAAGTCAAGGCCGCCGGGCTGGCGGGTGTGGGCAAAGTACGCGTCAACAAAGCCGGGTGTCTCGATCGCTGCGCCGGTGGCCCGGTCGCAGTGGTGTACCCCGAGAACGTCTGGTACACATATGTCGATGCACACGACATTGACGAAATTGTGGACTCGCACTTGACCAAGGGCGAGGTCGTCGAGCGCTTGCGCATGTCGGCCTCTGTGGGGCGCTGGCCATGAAGGCGTTACTCATTGCCTTGCTGGCAACTCTTTCACTCACCGCAGTCGCACAGGCTCCGCAAGCCCCCGAAATCGCCGCCAGGTCGTATCTGCTGCTGGATGTCACATCCAACCAGATGCTGGCCGAGAAAGACATCGACTCACCCATTGAGCAAGCCTCACTCACCAAGCTGATGACGGCTTACCTGGTGTTTGACGCTTTGCGCAGCAAAAAGATTGACTTGAAGCAAACTTTGCCCGTGAGCGCGCGCGCCTGGAAGATGCCGGGTTCGCGCATGTTCATCGACCCGAAAATGCAAGTGCCGGTGGAAGACCTCATCAAGGGCATGATTGTTCAATCGGGCAACGATGCCACCATGGCCCTGGCCGAAGGCGTAGGCGGTACGGCAGAGCGCTTTGTGCAACTGATGAACGAGCAGGCCAAGACGCTGGGGATGAAGGGCACCAGTTACAAGAACCCGGAGGGGCTGACTGAGGCGGGCCACCTCACCACGGCACGGGATTTAAGCATTCTGGCGACGCGGCTGATGCGCGATTTCCCAGAGTTCATCCACTTCTACGCCATCAAGAAGTACCACTACGCGGGCACTCCCGCCACCAACGACACCAACCGCAACTTGCTGCTGTTTCGCGACCCGACGGTGGACGGCCTGAAGACGGGTCACACCGATGCGGCGGGCTACTGCCTGATTGCCACCGCCAAGCGTGAATTCGCCAGCTTGGGGGCTGTTGCGTCCGCAGCGGCGGCAAGCGCCCCAACAGCGGGCGCCAGCGCGCCTGTCCTCATCACCAGCCCGACGAGCACGGGCAGCCGCCGCCTGCTATCGGTCGTGCTGGGTGCCGCCAGCGAAAACGCCCGCGCCAATGAGTCGCAAAAGCTTTTGAACTGGGGCTATACCGCGTTTGAAGCTGTCAAGCTGTTTGATGCCAACCAGCCCGTCTCAACCCCAGCGGTCTGGAAAGGCAAGGACGCGACCATCAAGCTGGGGCGCAGTCAAGCCATCATCATCACAGTGCCTGCGGGAAGCGCATCTAAGATTAAAACTCAAGTTGTCAGGCCCGACCCCCTGGTCGCGCCGTTTGCCAAAAGCCAGCCGCTCGGTAGCCTGAAAGTCATGGTTGGCGAACAGACTGTGGCCGACATCCCGCTGATTGCGCTGGAAGGCGTAGAGCAGGCGGGATTGCTTGGGCGCGCTTGGGATTCGATTCGGCTGTGGATTAAATAGTCATCGCCGCGAAGACACTCAAAACCAAAACCGCGTAAGGTTGGCTGCCAGCGCTGCATCAGACACAGTTTCCCTGTCCCGAACGGGCACTTGCCCACTTGAAATTCCGCGCCAGCCATTCGTTTTGCTGATTAAACCCCAAGACAAAATAGTCCAGAGGTCTACTTAAAGAGGCTAAAGACGCGTCATGCTTAGTACCGAATCCATCGAAACCTTATTGAGCCCGATCAGTGAGGCGCTGCCCAGTGGCGATGATCTTGAGTACGATGCCGCGTTTACTGCGCTGGAGGCTGAAGCGCAGCCTAAGGCCGAGCAGCAGTTTGGCGACACGCTCATCCCCGCAGTCGAACCTGAATGGCGCGCCTTGACGGGTCGCGCCACCGACTTGTTGAAACGCTCCAAAGATGTGCGGCTTGGCGTTCTCGCACTTCGCGCTGCCACCCGCACGCAAGGTCTTGAAGGGTTTTCGTTGGGGCTCACGTTGCTGGTGGGGTTGGTCGACCGGTTTTGGGACACGCTGCACCCTCAGCTGGATGCGGAAGACGATAACGACCCGACCATGCGAATGAATGCGTTGGCACCCCTGTCCGATTCCGGCATGGTGCTGCGCGACCTGTACGATTGCGTGCTAGGCACCTCCCGCGCGGTCGGCGCCATTCGGGTACGCGACGTTGCCATAGCCCACAACAAGCTCACAGCATCGGGCAAAGACCCCGCTTACTCCCTGCCCCAAGTGACAGACGCCCTGCTGGACATCTACACTGCGACCCCGAATGTGTTTGACCTTGCCATTGGCGCGGCGGCGCTGGCACAACAGCTCGAAGCACTCATCGAGGCCAAGACCGGCAGAGGTGACCAGATCGACCTCAAACCGCTGCGCGCCCTCACCCATTTGTTGCGCACTGTCTGCCAGGCCACTGTCACCGCTGCGAACCCGCAAGCGGCGCAAGCCGCCGAAGCAGAGGCTGACGGCAACCCTGCCCCCGGCGCTGCGCGTGCGGCGGGCGGCCCGATGCGTGGAGAGATCAGCACCCGCCAGGATGCGTTGCAAATGCTCGACAAGGTGATTGCCTTTCTGGAAAAAACGGAGCCGGGCAATCCAGCACCCATGTTGATCAAGCGCGCCAAACGCTTGGTAGGCGTGAGCTTTATCGATATCATGAACGATCTTGCCCCCGACGCGATCAACAGTATTCAAAACATCACTGGCAAACCAGTCTAGTCCCGCACCCTGAACCAAGTTTATTCAAACCTGCACTATCCGCATCATTTCGTCAACCAACCAAGGAAGTCACCATGGCCGCCAGCAGTCAAAAGTTCGTCGCCCGCAACCGGGCGCCCCGCGTTCAAATTGAATACGACGTCGAGCTCTACGGGGCGCAGAAGAAGGTGCAGTTGCCGTTCATCATGGGCGTGCTGGCCGACCTGTCTGGCAAGCCTGCAGACCCCCTGGCCCCGGTGGCTGACCGCAAGTTTCTGGAAATCGACACGGACAATTTCGACTCCCGCATGAAGGCCATGAAGCCCCGCGCAGCCTTCTCAGTGCCCAACGCACTGACAGGCGAGGGCGACATGAAGGTCGACATCAGTTTTGACAGCATGGACGACTTCTCGCCGGCCAACGTGGCCCGCAAGGTGGATTCACTCAAAAAACTCCTTGAAGCCCGCACGCAGCTGTCGAACCTGGTGACCTACATGGACGGCAAGACTGGCGCCGAGGATCTGCTTGCCAAAGTGATGGAAGACCCGGCACTGCTGCAAACCCTCGCCAGCAGTAAAAAAGCAGAAGATGCCACGCCTCCTGCCGCCTGAGCTCCACCCATCTGAACTGTTCCAATCCGTATTGAACCCTAAAAAAGAGGACTATCACCATGGCTGAAAAACTGGCCCAAGACACCGCACTACCCGGCGTTACCTTTGAAGGCGGAGACTTTGCATCGCTGCTGCAAAAAGAATTTAAACCCAGCAGCAACGAGGCGAAAAGTGCCGTCGAAGCGGCTGTGCAAACCCTGGCACAGCAGGCGCTGGGCCAAACCCAGTTGATTGGCAAAGACGTCACCAAATCTATCAACGCCATGATTGCGGCAATTGATGAAAAGCTGAGCGCCCAACTCAACCTGATATTGCACAACCCGGATTTTCAAAAGCTTGAAGGTGCCTGGCGCGGCCTGCACTACATGGTGAACAATACTGAGTCGGATGAGCACCTGAAAATCCGCGTGATGAACATCTCCAAGCTGGATCTGGGCAAGACGCTCAAGCGATTCAAGGGCGCTGCCTGGGACCAAAGCCCACTGTTCAAGAAAGTGTACGAAGAGGAGTATGGTCAATTTGGCGGCGAACCCTTTGGCGCCATCGTCGGCGACTACCATTTTGACCAAAGCCCGCCTGATATCGAGCTGTTGGGCGAGATGGCCAAAATTGCGGCCTCCGCGCATGCGCCTTTCATCACCGGGGCGGGTCCATCCCTCATGCAGATGGAGTCTTGGCAAGAATTGGCCAATCCGCGCGATTTGACCAAAATCTTCTCTACGCCCGAGTACGCTGGCTGGCGCAGCCTGCGTGAGTCGGATGACTCCAAATACCTGGGCATGTGCATGCCGCGCTTTTTGGCTCGCACGCCCTACGGTGCTAAGACCAACCCGGTGGAAGAATTTGATTTTGAAGAAGACACGGCCGGGGCCGACCATAGCAAGTACGCTTGGGCCAACGCAGCCTACGCCATGGCCACCAACATCAACCGTTCATACAAGCAGTACGGCTGGGGCTCACGCATTCGCGGCATTGAATCTGGCGGTGCCGTGGAAAACCTGCCGCTGCACACCTTCCCAACAGACGACGGTGGCGTAGATCAAAAGTGCCCCACTGAGATCGCCATCAGCGACCGGCGCGAAGCTGAATTGTCCAAGGCCGGGTTGTTGTCGCTCATCCACCGCAAAAACTCTGACTTTGCCGCCTTCATCGGTTCGCAGTCGTTGAACAAACCCACAGAGTACGACGACCCTGATGCGACCGCCAATGCCAACTTGGCCGCGCGCCTGCCTTACTTGTTTGCCTGCAACCGTTTTGCGCACTACCTCAAGTGCATCGTGCGCGACAAAATCGGCAGCTTCAAAGAGAAAGACGAAATGCAGCGCTGGCTGAACAAGTGGATCATGAACTACGTGGATGGCGACCCGGTCAACTCGTCAGAAGACACCAAGGCCAGGCGTCCGCTTGCAGCCGCTGAAGTGGTGGTGGAAGAGATTGAGGGCAACCCCGGCTACTACAGCAGCAAGTTCTTTTTGCGCCCGCATTACCAGCTTGAAGGCCTCACGGTGTCGTTGCGCCTGGTCTCCAAATTGCCATCGGCCAAGGGGGGCAAATAAATATTTGCTAGTCTTTTAATCCGCAACTGCATACTCGTTATCTACTTAGCTGCTTGGTTTCCTGCCTTGGGCACCTGACTCGGCGGTCGTATTTTTAACCCTCTTTTTTTTAAAGGTGAACATCATGGCAATTGACATGTTTTTGGAGGTAGAAGGCATTCCAGGTGAATCGATCGATAGCGTACACAAAGGTCATATCAGCTTGTTGGCCTGGAGTTGGGGCGCTTCCCAGAGCGGGAGCACGCATCTTGGCCCTGGCGGCGGCTCTGGCAAAGTGAACGTGCAGGACTTGTCGTTCACAAAGTATGTGGACGAGGCGTCACACCTACTTTTGTTGAATTGTTGCAATGGCACCCATATTCCCAAAGCCGTCC
This sequence comes from Rhodoferax sp., assembly GCA_031380235.1. Taxonomy (GTDB): domain Bacteria; phylum Pseudomonadota; class Gammaproteobacteria; order Burkholderiales; family Burkholderiaceae_C; genus JANYCG01. The sequence continues at coordinate 10,680 of JANNFW010000526.1, forward strand.
TGACCATCCGAAAGGCGGGAGGTACCGCGCCGCTGGATTACGTGGTGTTGACTTTGAACGATATTATTGTGAGCAGCGTCAGCACCGGCGGAAGCGGCGGTGAAGATCGTTTAACCGAAAACGTCTCGCTGAACTTCGCCAAGTTTAAGTTTGAATACACGAAGCAGAAAGCCGACGGAAGCGCCGATGGCGGCCCTAAGCCCGCTGGCTGGAATATTCCAAAGAACGAGAAAGTCTGAGTTTGACAAAAGGAAGGTGTGCGGCATCACAGCATGCCTCACTCGATCCTCGGTTGTTTTTTCGATAGAGATTCGATATGACAATATCTACGCACCGCTTCAACACTGCCCGTCTTCTTTTGATCGCCGCAGGAAGCGCCACCGCCAGCGCCTGCCATCCCAAACATGGGGGTGATGCATGGCCCGATGCACATGGCATCAGTTTGCTGCGTGAAGCTAGGGACGAGTTCAACAAGTTGACTGAGCCGCTGCGGACGCAAAAGAGAAACGTTGTCATCAATGCAGCAGCTGGAATGGGCATCGCAGCCTGGTAGTTCGCTACGTGCTGCTACCGCCAAATTCAGTTGCGATCGCGGTGGCGAGGGACTCAAGCCTTCACTGCCCCGTCCCACTGTCCAGAAACGCTGCCCAAAAATACGGATGCGGCTTTTTGCGCATCAATTGCTCCTGCGCCTCTGCCAGCGCCCTAGCCACCGGCGTTCCTCTTTTCAAACTGGCATACATCAGCCTTGACAATTCGGCCGTAGCGTCGTCGTCTACCTCCCACAGCGAGCCGACCACGTTTTGCGCGCCGGCGTATAAAAATCCCCGTGTGAGCCCCACCACATCGTCACCGCTGCTGATGCTACCTAGCCCGGTCTCGCACGCGGACAGCATCACCAGATTGGCACTCAGGCGCAGGCCGTAGATTTCGCTCACGCTGAGCATGCCGTCGTTCCTGTCGTCAGTTGCCAGCTTCAGCCTTGACTCTAATGGCGCATCGGCTGAAAACTCGCCATGCGATGCCACGTGAATGTGCGAAAAATCATAGGCCCGTTCTTTTAGCAGTGTTTCAGTCGCGGCGCGGCGCACGAAGAGTTCACTGGTTTTGGCAAACATGGCTTGCAAATCCTGCGCTTCTATCTGCGCGGAAGGCAAGTCCAGAGCCGCCTGGCCCAAGTCGGGGTTGCCCAAAATGAGGAGCCGGTTGACCGGGTCTTTGGTAGAGGCAGAAAAGGCACGCGCCTCGGGCATCAGGCCCAACAGCATGGCCGAAGGCAAGTAGCGCAGCGACCGCCCTTGCACTAAAAATTTCTCGCCATCGTGCAGCGCTGCAAAGGGCACATAGTGCAGGCTGCCATGCGGCACGATCAACAGGTCGCGGCCCGCAATGCTGCTTTGCATGGGGCGAAGCAAGCGCTTGTACAGCAGCTCACCGAGTTCCCGGGTTTGGCGACGGCGCTTCTTAATGGACTGCACAAACTCGCTGACATCGTCTGTCAGCCCATTGCCGTCCAACTGAAAAATACGGATCTCTGCACCTGCCAGGGTGTAGCCATACAGGGTACTGCCAGACGAAAAGAAGCCTACCAGGGTTTCCTGGGGCCCCAGCCCCGCAGCCATCCGCTGCACGCTGACGCTGCCTGAGGTGATGAGTGATGCCAACTGGGGTGCGAGGGTTTGCAGACGGATGGCGGCCTGGTTCATCAGGCCGCTCAACTCTGCGCGGCGCGCCACATTGGTGTCGGGCACTTGGATCGACAGCTCTGCGTCAATGCGCTGAAACTCCGCAAACGCCGTAGCAATTTCAGGTGCTCGCTGGCCGTAAATGCCGAAGTCAGACTTGGTGGCCAGCATGTCCACCAGCGCGCGTGACTTGGCCTGCTCGGCCACCTCCAACACTTGGGCCTTGTTGCCCAGTCTCAACGCGGTTCGCACTATGCCGTGGTACACCGCCTGTTTGTCGCTGGCAAACCCGATCTTGCTGGTTTCGGTGCGGATGGAGCGGCGCTGCCCCTCCACCAAGTCACGTGCTTTGCGAAAGTATTCCAGGGCCTTTTCGGTTTGCCCATCGCGCTCGGCGATGCGACCGCGCTCATACAGCACCTGCCAGTAAATCTCAGCATTCACGGTCAATTCTGGTGTGGCCAGCAGCTTGTCAAAGCCCGCCCGTGCCGGGTCTAGCCGACCCACCTCGAGCTGGGCCTTGTGCATCATGAAAGCGCGCGGCAGTTCGGTCCATACCCAATTGTTGCGTCCGGTAAAAGCCGCGCCAGACAGCAGGTTGTCGAGCATCATGTCAAAGCGAAACGATGCATCGCTGGATTCCAGCGTCACAATTACATCGGCCCAGGCCCCAATGGCCATTTGGGCGCGGGCCAGTGCCATTGCTTTGGCACGCTTGTAGTCGCTGCGAACGTTATAGCCTTTCAGCAACTCGACGGTTTGGCGTGCTGCGGTGGGATCGCCCTGCAATGCCACCGCTACGGCCACCGCTGCGTAGGCACCGACCACCATGTCTTCGTCGCTGCTGTTTTCTTTGCGCAGCCACACCAGCGCATCATTGGCTTGCTTGCGGGCTTCTGCGTACTGTCCCAGGTCGGTCAAGGCTTCTGCCCGCATCAGGTGGATGGCGGGCGTGGCATCATCCAGGCCAAAAATCCGCGTGCGCCGGTCGCCTTTGGCCACCAGCGTCTGCAACTGGTTCAGGCAGGGCAGCAGGCGCTCGTAGCGTTTGAGCTTGGAATAGGCAAAACACAAGGCATGCTGGTCGCGCGTGCGAAGCGGCCCCTGCTTGGCCAACGCCTCCACCTGCTTCTCTATCAGATCGTAGCGGCCAGAGCCCGCATACCCGGTTTGATCGGTGCCATAGTCAGCCTGGGCAACCATGGCCGCCGCAGCCAGCAGCGTGGCGGCAAACCATCTAAGCGACGGGTGCTGCTGCATGGCATCCCCTTCAACTGGCGGTGAGTCAGAACCAGTAGTTCACGTTGAGCGAAACACCCCTGCTGTCCTTGGCTTGCTGCAATGCCAGCGTAGCACGCAGAAAGCTGCGCGCTGACAAGGCATTTTTATTAGTGCCAAGCGAAATGGTGATCTCCTGGGAATTATTTTGGTACAGGGTTGTACCTGACAGCCGTGTGTCAGACACACCGTACTCGATCGACATTTTGCTGCCGCCAAAACTGACAGGCTGGCTCACAAACAGGCCGTTCACAAGTGCTGTGGTACGAATGTTGGGGTCAAGGGAATCCTTCAAACCGGGTGGGTTGAAGGTTTGGTAGTAGCCCAGCATGTTGCCCATTGTCAAATCGAAACTGTCAAACTCCCACGTATAGGTACTTGCAAGCGAGCCGTGAACCACGCCCACAAAAAAAGCAGCGTCTGCTGAGGCCGCCAGGCTCACGCCCAGCATGGGTGTCAGCACCCAGGCATCGGACATCGGGAAGCGGTAACCAGCAGCCAGGCGCGCCTGGTAAGACTTGCTGCCTGCTGAATCCAGCGCACCGAACGATGCGCGCAGCAGCGCCTGCCGGCGGGGGTCGATGTCATTGCGTACCGTGTAGGACAGAGGGACAGAAATGCTTTGCACTGTGGCATCACCCACCGAATGGCTGCTCAGCAACACAGCCGCGCCTATGACGCTTTGCGATCCTTGCGACGCATTGCCTTGCGACGTTGCAATGCGCGTGGCGCTCTCAGTAAAGCTGCTCGAAAAGTCACCCATGATGGCCTGGCCCATGACTCCACCTGTCCCCGCAATGGGGCTCAGCGGCGAAACTGCGGCCTGGCGCCGTTGCAAGTCGCCATAAAGCTGGGGGTTATCACGGAAATAGTCTCGCAACAATATTGCGCTTTCTGTCCGGTTGATTCCCGTGAACGACTGGTTCACCCCGATGTCTGGTATCTGCAACGTCAACGTTGTGCTGCCACTGGCATAACCGACCAGGGTAGTGACACCCAACAGGCGTAAATTGCTCGACACCGCTGAGTTCTCTGTATAACCGGGGAACTGAACGCCGACATCACGAATTGCAGCCTCGTAAAATTTTTCCAAGCTGTCACGGCATACCTCCTGTGTGGAGCCGTCTGAGGTGATCGTCGCCCCAAACAGAGTGTTGCAGGCCGCTTGAGCGAGCGTGGGTACCGCACACGCGAGTGCGCTTGCAACGCAAAACGCTGCTTTTGCGCGTGACGCGCGAGGGTGACGGCCGATTTTGCTTTTCATCTGTGTTCTCCTTAAACAATGGCCCCGGAACTTGAAATGGCTGTCTGCAGTGGAAACTATTTGCTACCCATCATTTGCGTGACTTCGTCTTCAGCGTGAGCCCAAAGCGTGAGCGCTGTGTAGTTGTCATGGTCTGGCTTTGCGTTGGCGCGAACGCTCTCGTCCAACTGCTTGACCCAAATGCTTGGGCTGGCCGCCGCTTTCAACAGGCTTTCAAGCGACGCATCGCCCACCGGCTCCCACACGCCATCACTGCACAGCAGCAGCACATCGCCCGGCAGCAGCTTCATGGGCTCTGAGACAGTCAAGTCGAGGTCTGCTTCGGAACTCCCGAGTGCGGACAGCAACAGATTGCGCTGCGGATGCAGGCGTGCGCCTTCGTCGTCAATCATGCCACTGGCCACCATCTGCTGCACCAGGCTGTGATCTGTGGTGCGGGCAAATGCCTTGCCGTCCCTGAACAGATAAGCCCGGCTGTCGCCGCAGTGCGCCCACATCAGTGCGTCACTGTGCAGGTCGATCACTGCCAGCACCACCGTGGTTCGCATGCCTGCCAGATTGCCCCCCTCGCTTTGGCGAGCCACTACCGCTGCATTGGCGCGCAGCAACAGGGCACGCAAGCCGCCAATGCTGATCTCCGGCTGAACCGAAAAACCCTCCAGGATGGTGGTGCGTGCAATGTGAGCAGCGACATCTCCACCGCCGTGTCCCCCCGCACCATCGGCCACTAGACAGGCAACATACTGCCCGTCGTTCCACTGCCCATGCACATCTTCGTTGTAGTTGCGCCCGCCTTGCTGGGAGAGAGTAACGATTTCGACTTCCACGTGGTTCTTCCAAGCTATTTTTCAGACTGAAAACGCGCCATCTGTTCGTCATAAGCGGCGGCAAACGCCTTGCCAAACAGCGTATGAAAATCGTCCTCAGCCTCCGTGGCAATGCCCGCATACAGTTTGCAAAACTGGTCCCACAGTTTTGCTTTTCTGCTGGCGCTGAAAATCTCGTCAAACCTGGACTTTTCTGTCAGCCGCTTTTCAAGCTTTTCAGGGGTAAAAAGCCCCAGTACGTGCGAAAGCGCCGCGCGCATGCCCACCATCACGCCAAACTGGTGGGCTCGAAGGTCGGCATAGGCGTTGTTCATGGCATCTTCGGCCTCCATAAACCCCCTCACCCGGGGTCCCAGCATGTGCGCCAGCGCCACCTCGGCGTTGGGAGAAAACTTCAATGGGTTATTGGCCTCAGCAGAGATCATCGTGACTTCGGAATGCACGGTCCGCTTGAACTCTTGGCGTGACAACAGAAGCTGCAAAGTACCATGGGTGGCTGTGTGCAACATGGCACCCACGCGCTCCATCAGCTCCGGGGTCAGCTTAGCCGGCATTTGATGGGTGCTTTTGACCCCCCGTAAAAAAGCCGCCAACAATTCAGTGTCGGTTGCAGTACCGGTTTGCGCAGCTACGGCAGTCACAGCAGCCGGTATCGGAGCAGCTTTCGCTACCGGTGGAGTCGGCGCATCGGCAGATCGCGTGGCCAATGCGGGCGCTGGCGCAGGACTGGGCTTTGCGCTGACGGCTGCTGGCAAAGCAAATGCCTGCTGCAGCATGGGCACATGGTCGCTGCGGCTGGCCGCTGTAGCTTTGGGCCCATGGCCCAGCAAGGCATCCAGAGGGTCGGCAGACGATGCCGTGTTAGGTTGAAACAAAGGGCTGGCCAGAGGCGACTGCGCCAGCGGATCACCCCCACCCGTTGCTGGTCCCAAGCCAAACAGATCGTCAATGCTGGATGAGCCGGCGTTGGGCAGCCCCTCAAAGGCGTTACTGCCAACAGAAGGCGGCCTTGCCCCTCCACCACCTTCGAAGCCCATCAAGTCGCCAAATGGGTCTGCCTCGCCTGGTTTTGAAGGTGGCGTATCCAGCCCCATCGGATCCGGGAAAAATTCTGGCTTGGCAGGTGTGGCGGCAGGGCGGGCGACTGGCGCAGGTGCCAAGCCCACCATCAAATCAGCAAATGGATCATCAGCATTACTAGGCTTGGCCGACGTCAGCCTTGCTGCGCCTGTCGGCAAATCGTCCAGCAGGGAACCGTTGCCTGTGCTGTCGGCGTGGCTCACCGTCAATTCAAAGCTGCCAATTTGCAAGCGGTCACCGTTTGCCAGTGGTGCCTCATTGCCCAACCCCAAAGAGAGCCCGTTATGGGACAACGGGTTGCTGCCCCGGTCAATGATGAAAAAAGCCCCATTGCGGCAGAGCACTTGTGCATGCACTCGAGACACCGTGCGGTCCGGGTCGTCCAGCACCAGCAGGTTAGTGTTCGAGCGACCAATGCTGCCACCGCTGTCGTCAAACTCAGCAGCGAGTCCACCCCCAACAACCTCTCCGCGCATGCTGACGACCGCAATTTTCATTACTCAATCACTTCAAAAAGGCGATATCAAAAAAAACGGCTTCGACAACCTACCCTGCATAGGACGATTGGGGAATCCGACATTCAAACCGCGAGCAGCGCCCTCGACACCCGCCAGCAGTGAAGCAAAGCATGCGCTTGACCCGCACGCCAATATAATCTATGCCTTGCCTCCATGTTGTGTCTTAGGCCGAAAAAATCGTTGCCATTCCGTTCCTCTCAGCACTGCTTAACGCCTCCACCTACGGCCCGGTTGAAGTGCCTGGCAATTTGCCGAATCGGAAGCTCGCCGAAATGATCAACGAGTAGATCGGTGGTTATGGTGCCAGCAACAGTACTAAAGCTTGACTCGGCACAATGCGCACTCCTGGGCAATTTGTGCTGTTTTGAAGCGCAACACTGGTCATGCGTGTCGCTGGCATTCCTTGAAACAACACTGTAAAAGCGCCGGTCAGATGGCGGCTTGGCCCCATCACCGTGCCAGACGCAACACCTGTTGCCAACCCCGCATTGTCGCCATTGGTCATGGGAATACTCGTGCCCAAATTGTGCGCGGGCATGCCCATGATCAGGATCGTTGGGCAATTGGGTATTGCCATAGGTCCCATCGCAATGTTTGGGTACGGAATCGGTATGGGCGCGGGAGCCGGTGGGGCTGGGGTTAAACAGACATCGGGGAAGCCCATGTCGGTTCCCATCATTTGACAATTGGCGAACATTGAGCTCTCCGGTACTGGTTTGACTGGGATTCATCCAAAATGGATTTGTGCACCCCGGGCCTTGATGAGGTTTTGCCCATTGAGCAGCAAGTGCTCGCCCGAGATACGGGCCAACTGCTGTGCCTCGCATTCCAGGTGTGTGGCCTGCACCCGGTCGATACCTTCGGTGGTGCGCAAATGGCTTCGACTGAAATGGCTGACGCGGTCGAAGACCGTCGATAGCATCGACCCTACGGCTTTAACAGCGGTACCGATCAGATGCAAGTCTTTGCCAATAAACTGCGCTTCGCCAGCGGTCACCGTCGCCTTGTCGGCGCGCAACAAAAAATCAGTGGTTTGAAGCGCCAGAGCAGGCGCCGCCAGCGTTAGCGCGCCCGCTTCAACCTCGATGCGTGTTGGCCCTGGGCAGCGCAGCACATAGACGGTTTCGCTACCCATTTCCGCCGTAGCTTCTTCGCGCTGGAGCACTGCAAGCACCCAAGCCTCATCGGGTGCCACGAGCAAGCAAGCCACCGTGTCACCGACCCTGGGCACCAGTAGACAACTGGCTGCTCGGCGCACGCGCGCTTGCAGCGTGCCACTGCTCAGAGTGAAGTCATCGCCATCGCACGCAGAGATCAGGCCGACGCAATGGCGCGCCGGGGTTGGCTGGGCGGCTCCCGCTTGGCTGCGTGGGTTGGTTTTAGGGCGCTGGCGTGGGCTCTTAACGGTAGTGGGGGCGGTCATGATAGGCTCCAAAAATAGCGTGAGTAAACTACTTAGGCCATGGCGGTCCAGCGCTCGGCCTGATCCAGTGCGGGGTCGGTCTCTGACGCGCGGGCGCGGTCGCTCCATTGCGCATCTTGGGTAATTGCGCCGTGTAACACGGTGCGAAACATGGTGGCTTGGCGGGCATCGACTCGGCCCAGGTCGGCATGCTTAAAGTCGGCATAGGTCAGGTCGGCACCTACAAAAAGAGCGCCCGGCAACTTGGCGCCGGCAAAGTGGGTTTGATAGAGGTCGCAACCGCTGAAGTTGGCGTCGGCCAGGTTGGCCCCGGTGAACAGCGCCTGGCGCAGCTTGGCCTCGGAAAAATCAACCTCTTTGCCGCTGACCGCGCAGAAAATAGTCCCTGGCCCCACCGCCTTGACAAAGCGCGCCCCGTCGAGCTTGGCACCCTGGAAATTGCATTGCTTGAGCGCGATGCCGCTGAAATCGCAACCGCTTAAATCCGCTGCGGAAAACTGGCAGCCTTCGAGTTCCAGGCCCGCAAACGACATGCCTTGGAGCGATGTTTTAAAGAACACATTGCGCAGCATGCGCGCGCCGCTCCACGTGAGGTGCGAAAGATCGCATTCGTTGACAGTGGTGTACTGCCAGCTGGTGTCGTCGGCACACACGTCAAGCAGCACCGACTGGCTGAACATGGCTCCATCCAATTGCGCACCGCGCAGCGTGGCATGGTCGAGCTTGCACTTGGACACCACAGCCATCGTCAAGGCGGTTTGCGCCAGTTGTGCGTGGGCCAGGTCGCATTCGGTAAACACCGCCCCGTGCAGGTTGGCCTGGCGCAGGTCGGCATGGTCAAGCGTGCAGCGGTTAAATACCGCTTTGCGAAGGTTGGCCCCGCTGGCAATGACGGCACGCAGGTCGCACTGGTCAAACACCGTCTCGCGCATATCTGAGGCACGAAAGTCGGCTTCGGTGAAGTTGATTTTGCTGAACACGCCGCCGCCCAGCGGCAGTTGGGCATACGCGCCTTTGCGAAGGTCGAGGTTTTCGAGCGTCTCTCCGACGCTTACGGCAATACTCAATAGTTCGGGACTCATGGCACAGCCTGTTGTTCAGGGGTTAGGCGCGGCCAAGTGCGGGCGCGCGTGAGTAATGCGCCTTCCAACTGGGTGGAGCCGTCGAGCCGCACACGGCTGAGGTCGGCAGCAAAGAGATTGCTACGCCGCAGGTCAGTACCGCGCAGGTCGGCACCTTGCAATACGGCGTCACTGAGGTTCACACCTGAAAGCAGGGCGTTGGCGCAGGCAGCCTTGCGCAACAGGGCACCTTTGGCGCTGGCCAGCCGCACATCGGCGCCGGCCAGTTGCACACCACTGAGGTTGGCGCTATCCAACACCGCACGCACCAATTTGGAACCGCGCAAATCGCTGCCACCAAAGTTAAAGCCGCTCAGGTTGGCTTGGCTCAAATCAGCATCCGCCATACTGCTGTTTTGCACCGCGACGGCGCCTGCGCATTGCGCCGCCATCAGTTTGGCACCGTCGAGCTTGCAGGTCACAAAGTTTGCGTTGCCAAGCTTGGCGGCGCGCATGTCTACCCCTGATAAATTCGACTCGATGAAATTGCAGGCATCAAGATTTGCTTCGATCCAGCAAATGCCTTGCAGGTTGAGCTTGTAAAAAGTCTGGCCAGCCAAACTGGCACCCGACCAATCCGCAGGACCCCAGGTAGTTTCTAGTAAATTGGCCCGCGTGAACGTAGCACGCCGCATTTGCGTATTGGCAAAGGCGCAGTGCATCAGGGTGGCCGCAGTAAAGTCCGCGTCGTCGAACACGCCCCGTGTCAGCAGGGCCTTGCCGAGGTTGGCCTGGTTGAACTTGGTGCCAATGGCTACCACGCCTTCGAGCTTGGCATGGGCCAGCACCGTGCCTGTGAAGTTGGCGCCAGACAGGTTAGTGTTGGAAAAATCGGCGCTCTCCAACCAAGCGCCTGCAAAGTTCACACCGCGCAGATCAAGCCCTGAAAAGTTCGCACCAGTGAAATCGATGCCAGCGAACATCTTGATGCCTGCGGCCACTGCACGCGCCATTTCATCGCGCAGGGGCACGGCCTCTTCGGGGGCCATGGCAAATGCAGGGGGCTGCATGTGCGCCGACTGCAGATAGCCAGCGCGGTGGGCATCTTCGATTTGGCACAGCTTAGGGTACAAGGGCGCCAAATCTAGCGGCTTGGTGCCCATCGCAACCTGGGCTCGCATTTGGGCCAGATTCTGATCGGGGTTGTAGTTGGGCGGACCACGGTGCTGCACCTTGGCCAGGTCGATTTTGTTGGCATCGGCAAAGGCAATGGCCCGCTCCAGCGCCGTCACTGCATCTTCCACGGCGGCCCACTGCGCCGCTTCAGCTTCTTTGAATTTTTTTTCGAGGTAGGGTGGCAGGGCATCACCCGTGGGCACCTTGTCGCGCCGCGGCATTTTGATGCCCAGCGCATCGGGGTCTTGCCCCTGCGCGGTCGCCTTGTCGCGCGCCAACTCCACATCGATCTGTGCGCGGCGGTATTGCGCTTCGCCTTGAAGGCCTTCCATGGCGAAGGGCTCTTTAGCAGCCTCTACATCGGGGTCGGCGGTGCTGGCGCCTTCAGGCAATAAATCGTTGTCGATGATGGCGTAGATGGCACCCATCTTGGGGTCGGCGCGTTTGGCGGCGGCGTCCAAGTAATGCGCATCCGGCTTTTTGTCCCCGTTGCGCTCAACAGCGCCCATCAGGCTCACGATGTCGGAGCCGTCGTCAGTGTCGGTTTCGGCCAACCCTTGAAAAATAGCGATGCAGCGCAGCGCATGCGGAAAGAACCACACCGTGGTCAAACGCAACGGCACTTCGCGAAGTTTGGGTTCGCCCTGCGGCATCTGGTAACCTGCAAACACGCGGGCTGCAAAGCCCGGCAAACGCCCTTCAACCAGGGCTTGGCTGGGGTGCATGTTTTCAAATGCAAACGATTCGGTGCCGCTCAGCGCACCGCCCATCCACTGGTCGGGCGGCGCCAGGTTGAAGTAGCGCCAGTCGGTGTCGGGCGCAAAACCGGGGGAGTGTTGCTTGAGGTAATCGGCGTCATAGGTACCCCGGTACTGAGCCCGATGCGGGTGCACCGCATCGAACGCTCCAAAGCCGGCCGGGGCAACAGCTTGGTCAGGCCGCAGCAGGCGGTCATGCGGCAACTCGGTGTTGGGCAGCCAGGTAATGCCTTCCTTGGTTTGCCGACCACGGCCCAGACTGTTGGGTTCAAAATCTGAGCCGCCGTAGGCTGCCGACCAATCGAGTGGCATCGACTCAAAGGGCCTGGGTGAGCTGGCCTTTTTGCCGTCCCAGTAGCGATCACCAAATACCAGCAGGGTTTTTTCTACAGCGCCAAAGCGGGCGCGCACAGCGCAGGCATTGGGAACGGCATGGGTTCGGTCTTTGGGTAAAAAAGCTTGGCCGTGCACCAAAAATTCGGGCGTGAGCTTGGCCACACCTTCGTCAATCAGCGGCTGCACCATTTCTTTGGCAAGGAAGGCCCACATTGACTGTTCGGCCCACAAGGCACCGCGCTCACCCTGCTCAAACGGCAGGTGCAGGTAGGCGCTGATGGATAGGCCAAAGCGCTTGCGAAACTCAATGGGCCGGGTGGACAGGCCTAGCGCTTGTGGTTTAACAACTTGCATGGCTGCTTGAAACCATCAAGAACCACTACCTGTGGGTGGGCGGAACGGTTGGGACGGCTCCACCTGCCCATCGGCGGGTGCTGGAGCGGCCGCAGTGCCATCGGCATTGGGCGCAGTTCCATCCCCAAGTTTCTCTCCACCTGTCTTCAGGCCCTTTACCGCTACGATCCCCTCGCCCAAAGCAATGGCTGCCGTGCCCAGCACCGGGATCGCTCCAATGATGCCCTCGATACGGCGATTGCGCGTGACCCTTGCGAGCGACGACAACCGGCCCGCAAGCCCCGGCAACCCAGCCTGCTCGGCTTCCTTGGCTGCGGTGTCGAGCGCAGTGGCTGCGTCGGCATATTGTTGCAATGTTGCCCTTACGCCAGCCGCTGCGCTGGCACCCCCTGCAACGGCGCTCAGAAACCCGGCCACGGCAGCACCGCCCGCGCCACCCGCGCCCGCACCCGGCGTAAACGTATGCAGCGCTGCCTGCTTCACTTCCATCGGAAAGGCCTGAATTTCAGGCGCAGCACCCAAAGAGAGTTTGACCCCCAGCGCGGTCTCAATCGCAACACCAACGAAATTGGACATGGATAGCGCCAACGCATTGTCGATGCTCATGCCTATGAAGGTGGAGCTCGTCATGCCCAGGTTGGCTTCGCTGTTGTTGCCGATGTAGCCACTGGTGTTGGGGCCAAGCACCGTGGTGTTGGAACCAATGGACGTGTTGTCGATGCTGCCCACCGCCATCAGCTCGATGCCGGTGTTGCTCATCAACTTAATTTTATTGGCCATCAGGTGCAGCGGGCCAGTGGGCACCGTGATGTATTTGGAGCTGGCACCGGTGACCATCCAATCGATATGGCCCGCCTCAAAACTCATGGAGGCAGCTTTGTAGCTGAGCTTGCCGCTGACGGTGACGGTTTGATTGCCGATGACGCTGCGGGTCTCACCAGCCTTGGAAACATCAGATCGGGCGCCGACGACGGTCGTAGTTTGCGTGCCGGAGACGGTTAGGGCATCGTTGGCATCCATAAAGCTGTCGCGATTGCCCACGACCTGGTTGTTTTGCTTGCCTTTGACGGTATTTTTTTGGTCCACGACCACCATATTGGTGTCGTTGCGCGTTACCGTGCTTTTGCGGTCGCGGTCTACATGGTTGGTTTGGTCGCGTTTGACTGTGGTCGACTGGTCGCGGTCTACGGAGGTCGATTGGTCGTTTTCGACCGACGTACTCATGTCTTTCTCAGCATGGATATTGATGTTCTCTGCCCCCTTCTTGTCCTCAAACATGATTTCGTTGTAATTGGCAGGCGTGCCACCGGGCGTTGATCGCGTCTTGAAGCCGCTTTGGGTCCCGGAGGCCTTGTAGGGAATCGGTTGTTCGTTGTTGTACAGGCGCCCGGTGATGACGGGCCGATCCGGGTCGCCGTTCAAGAAATCAACAATCACCTCCTGACCGATACGCGGCGTGAAATAACCACCCCAGCCTTTGCCGGCCCACGGCTGCGACACCCGCACCCAGGCAGTAGATTTGTCATCATTGGTGCCATAGCGGTCCCAGTGAAACTGCACCTTGACGCGGCCGAACTCATCCACGTCAATCTCTTTGCCGGCAGCACCCACCACGATGGCTGACTGCGGACCAGGCATGACAACGCCGGGGGTGAGCCGGGCAGGCCGGTATGGTTGCTTTGACGGGATGACGGTTAGCAAAAACGAGCTGGTGCCACGCACGCCTGTACGCAGGCTCGGGGTGGTTTCTACGATGTGTTCAATCGTGTCGAGCGTTTGCACGTTGATGGCATCGTCATTCAGCGCCTCGTGCAGCACTTTCATGATGGACACGCTGCTTACGGTGGAATTGACGCCTTCATAACCCGGATGACTCATGACAAACGTGCAGCCCGCAATTAGGTAGTCGCCATCGCAGATTCCGTCCGGGTCCCCTTCAAAGGTGAAGGTACTGCCCACCGCGACGTCGGGCCAGCCGGTGACCGCCCAGTGGCGCTGCCGGCGCGCCGCCAACTCGTCACCCCGGATTTTGGCGCTGACCTCGGCGTCTTCGCTGTTGAAGTAGCCCGCTGGAGACTCAAACATTTCAAAATCGGCCAGGTCGTGCTCTTCGGCCGCGTTGATCGTGGCACCGATTTTTTTGCGGATGGTTTTAAAGTTGCTGTCGGAACCCGCATGATGGCCCGTGTCCAGCCGGTCAGCACTGACCCAGCGCACAATCTCGTTGAAACGGCCATTACCCAATCCGTCACGGGTGTGGCGCAAAGTGCCCTGTGCGGGCAACTCTGCATGCGCGATGTCGCTGCTGTCAGACAGGTACATAGTGCCGGGTTTGTCGTGCCCGTCAAACCAGTAGTAAACGCCTTCTTCTTCCAGTAAATGGGACAAAAACTGGTAGTCGCTCTCAGCGTGCTGCACGCAGTACCGACGTGGGTTGTGCTTGCCCGTCACATTGTCAACATTGGTTTTTTTGAACCGCTTGATGGGGCTGTCTTCAAACACCGCATCAGCAACTTCCAGAACGGTTTTTTCCTGGTAGATGCGTGCATTGGTGCGGCGCGTCAGCAGCCAAAACCAGGAACGCAAGCTGATGTGGTATTGAAAATACCGGCTTCCCACGGGGCCCCCGCGCACAATGCGCACGGCATGGCCCTGAAAATGCCGCTCATGGCTTTCATCCTGGGCGTCCATGAAATAGGCACCCACGTTAAAGGCCTTGCCTAGGATATCTTTGGGATCGATCTGGCGATCCCTTGAGAGCACGGTCAGTTCGTAGAAGGACGGTCGCGACAGCCCCTCGTGGCCGACGATGCTCCAAAACATGAGTTCACCGTTAACTGGCGAGTCGCTTTTGATGTCGAAGGCATGATCGGGCATGGAGTGTCTCGCACAAAGTGTCTCGTTTACCTACTGGTTTGAAGACAAATAGGCATCAAAAGGTCGGAACCATCGTCGACTGGGGCGTGGACCAAGCGATTTTCGGTGCACCGCGACATGCTCGAAGAATCAGTCAAACGCATAAGTAAAGTCGCTGTCCTTCACGTCCAGTGCGACACGCTTGATTTCACCCCCAGCGGCGAGTCTTTGCAGGTACTCGACAGAGATGGTGGGCAACACAGTGTTGGTCAGGATGGAATCGATGACGCGGCCACCGGCCTCGGGGTCCTGGCAGCGTGAGACGACCAGACTGACTACGCCATCAGTAAACTCGAAGGGCACGCCATGGTTGGCTTCGACACGTTTTTTGATGCGCCCTAGCTGGAGGCGCACGATCTTGCCCATCATCTCGGGTGACAGAGGGTAGTAAGGGATGGATACGATGCGACCCAGCAGCGCGGGGGGAAAGACCTTCATCAGCGGGGCTTTGAGGGCCTCGGCCAGGCTGTGCGGGTCGGGCAACAGCTCGTGGTCGCGGCACATGCTCATCACCAGCTCGCTGCCCGCGTTGGTGGTGAGCAGGATGATGGTGTTTTTAAAGTCGATCATGCGGCCTTCGCCGTCTTCCATCCAGCCTTTGTCAAACACCTGGAAAAAGATTTCATGCACGTCGGGGTGGGCTTTTTCCACCTCGTCCAGCAGCACCACGCTGTAGGGGCGGCGGCGCACGGCTTCCGTCAAAATACCGCCTTCGCCATAGCCCACGTAGCCGGGCGGCGCGCCCTTGAGGGTGGAGACGGTGTGTGCCTCCTGAAACTCACTCATGTTGATGGTGATGATGTTTTGCTCGCCACCGTACAGCGCCTCGGCAAGTGCAAGCGCGGTCTCGGTTTTGCCGACGCCAGAAGTGCCGCACAGCATGAACACGCCAATGGGTTTTTGCGGGTTGTCCAGCCGGGCGCGGGATGTCTGGATGCGGCGCGCAATCATCTCCAGGCCGTGCTTTTGGCCGATGACCCGTTTGTTCAGCGTGTCGGCCAATTCCAGCACTGCCTGCACTTCGTTTTTGACCATGCGGCCCACCGGAATGCCAGTCCAGTCTGCCACCACCGAGGCTACGGCCTGCGCATCGACCGAGGCCAGGATAAGCGGTGACTCGCCTTGCAGCGTGGCTATTTTGTTTTGTAGCGCGTGCAGCTCAGTGAGCAGAGCCGCGCGCTGGGCAGCATCGGCATCGGTGGCCGCGATAGCGTCATTCGCACCACCAGAGCCCTCCGCAGCGCTCGCAAGACCTGTTGGAGCATCATTTGCGCCTCTAGCTCTCACATCTTGCGCATAAGTAGCTACTCTATTTGTAGCATCCACAGGTTGACTGCCTTTTCGCAACTGGGCGCGAATTTCCAGCAACCGGTCAACCATGACCTTTTCTTCTTGCCACCGGGCGTTGAGTTTGACGAGTTCATCGTTGGCGCTGGCCAGCAGCGTCTTCACGGCAGTGGCGCGTTTGGTCACGTCAATGCCAATGGACTCTTCGCGGCCAATAATCTCGTTCTCCGTGGTGAGCGCCTCAATGCGGCGCTGGCAGTCTTCCACTTCTGGCGGGGTTGCATGTTGCGACACGGCGACGCGGGCGCAAGCGGTGTCCAGCAGGCTGACTGCTTTGTCGGGCAACTGGCGGGCGGGGATGTACCGATGCGACAGCTTGACGGCGGCCTCAATCGCTTCGTCCAGCAACTGCACACGATGGTGTTTTTCAAGCACACTGGCCACGCCGCGCAACATGAGGATGGCCTTGGTCTCATCGGGCTCAGGTATCTGCACCACCTGAAAGCGGCGGGTGAGGGCGGGGTCTTTTTCGATGTATTTTTTGTACTCGGCCCAGGTGGTGGCGCCGATGGTGCGCAAGTTGCCGCGTGCCAGGGCGGGCTTGAGCAGGTTGGCGGCATCGCCCGTGCCGGCTGCGCCGCCTGCCCCCACCAGCGTATGAATTTCGTCGATGAACAAAATGATGGGTGTGGGCGAGCTTTGCACCTCGTCAATCACCTGGCGCAGGCGCTGCTCAAACTCGCCCTTCATGCTGGCCCCGGCTTGCAGCAGGCCAATGTCCAGCGTGAGCAGCTTGACGTCTTTGAGCTGCGGGGGCACGTCGCCCCTAGCCAAGCGCTGGGCAAAGCCTTCGACCACCGCTGTTTTGCCCACACCGGCTTCGCCTGTGAGCAGAGGATTATTCTGGCGTCGACGCATCAATATATCCACAATCTGGCGGATTTCTTCATCGCGCCCGGTGATCGGGTCCATCTCGCCTTTTTTGGCTTTTTCGGTCAGGTCTACCGCAAACTTTTTAAGTGCATCGCCTTTGCCCATGGCAGCCGGGGCCATGGCGCCGCTGTCTTCGCCAGGGGTGCCGCTGCCCATGCCCGTGCCGTCTTGGGCGCGCATTTGCGCTTCGGGGGACGAGTCGCATATCTTGGCAAAATTCTCAGCCAAGTCTTCGGGCTTGATGCGTTCAAATTGTTTGGACATACCCAGCAGCGGGCTGCGCAGGCTCTGCGTTTTAAGCATACCCAATATGAGATAGCCGGTGCGCACCTGGGCTTCCCCAAACTGTAGCGTGGCGTAAGTCCACGCGCGTTCAATTGCGTTTTCTATATGTGGAGAAAAATCGCTAATAGCGGTCGCACCTCTTGGCAAGCGGTCCAGCGCCGTGGTCATATCTTTGGCCAGTATCGAAGCGTCAAGGCCGTAGTGCTGGATGATCTTGTGCAGGTCGGAGTCTGGTGTTTGCAGCAGCTGGGCAAACCAGTGTTCCAGCTCCACATACGGATTGCCTCGCATTTTGCAAAAAATGGTCGCACCTTCAATGGCTTTGTAGCCCAAAGCGTTGAGTTTGCCAAACAGTGCCGTGCGGCTGATTTCGCTCATGTGGTCTCCAAGTATCAATGAACAAGACGAACACTCTGCTGTAACTTTGAACTATGGCCCCTCACCAGGAATCAGCACATCGACAGCGTGTTTGTGGCGTTTTTGTTGGCCTGCCCAAGATGTCCAGCCCAAACGAGAGTCAATGCCCAGACGCGTCACCGGCACTTCGCTGTCCTGCACGGTCAGCAAGGCATCCCAATAATATTCATGCCCCAAAAGCTGCTGCATCCAACGTTGTAGCACAGCGCGGGCCGAACCGCCTGGCAAAAACAGCCGGTATTGCGCCAGAGTGAGCGGCCCTAAATGCACGCGCACCCGGTGCTGTCTGTCCCACACCCGTGTGCCCAGCATGGCGCCTTGGCCCAGCGCGCGGGCTGCAATGCCTTGGCCTAACCGGGTGGCATCGCCCGCAGCTAGCTGTATCCAGTGGCCCACCCATTGCTCCAGTTTGACCGGAATCCCGAAATAGGTGCCCAGCACCGCCTGCACACTGTCTGCGCTGCGCACTTGGCGCGCGAGCCAGCCGCTGAAATGCAGGCGGGCGTCATCATTGATCGGGTCACGGTTTTGGCGTGCCGACGTGCCAATCCCGACAAAGGCACCGGCATATCGCCGAAAGCTGTCTTCATCAGGACGGTCCAATGCCACGGCCGGGCGCACCTGAGCCCACGCGCGGTAGAAATGCAACGCAAAGCGGTGCGTGAACATGTCCAGAAACCCGAGCCAGGTCCGGTCGCCATGGTTCAGCGCCCGTTCCTGGATAAAGTCGCTCAAATGCACGGGCAACGGTCCGTTGGGTCCGATGTAGCCAATGAACTGCTGGCGCAACCTGGGTGGCGAGTGGGCAGTGGCGTCTTCAATCCGGCTGAAAGTGGCGGGTGCAAAAGCCAGTGAAGGCTCTTGTCCAACTCTTACCGCCTCAGCGCTGGGCAGCAGGGCGCGGCCCCAGCGGGGCAGGGGTTGGGCGCTGGCCTCAAGGCGGCGCATGACGGAGAAGTAATCGTATTTCCACGGGCTGTCCCCGAACTGCTGCAAGATGGCGTGCACCCGTTGCGGCACTGACTCTAAAGGATGGGCCGCGTCCCGCATTGCGGCTCCCAGCGCATGTTCTCACCCTTGCCAGAGAAGGTTAAAACAGTCTCGACAAAATGGTTGACGTTGACGTGACGGCTCAAAAATTGCGCCATGACCGCACCAAACGCAAAGCTGCTGTGGCCGTGAAACGCCATTTTCTCCACCTCCAGCGTCACCTCCAGCCCACGGCCAAACGCAATCGGCCCTGCCATAGGCAAGCGACGGGCTACCGGCTTGGTGCGCACGGTCAGCAGCCCCGCCACCTGGGTTTGACGTGACTCATCAGCGTGCATTGCGTAGAGCGTGAGCATCTCGCGCAACGCGGCTGCCGCCTGTGTGCCGTTGCCTTCGGAGAGTGACAAATAATTGAGCGCCAGATGATCGATCACCTTCCATCCCAGGCCCTGGTTCACCACGGGCGACACCGGGCGCGACGGCCCGCGCACCACGGTCACCTTGCGCACCGGGTACGAGTCGATGCAGTCAAAATCGTTGCCGCGCCCCAGCGGCATCAGCAGGGGCAAGTCGCGGTTGGTGCACAGGGCGGTTACTGCCAACTGGCGCAGTGAGGACGAATACGGCGCCTCTTGCGGGTCCACCAGCTGCACGAACACCTCGGAGCCGATATGGCTGCTGCGGTTGCCCTGGGTGCGCTGCTTGAGCGACTGCAGGCGGGGCTCGCGTGTGGTGGTGAAGTAAGCCGGATGCGCGTGGCGGCTGCCGTGAAAGGCCGAGTAAAAAGGCAAAAAGGGCTGCTCGGGCGCGGCCCCGTTGGCCTCCGACTTGCCGTGGCCCACCACCTCAATCACGGAGTGCACCTCAAAATCCTGCGGCTTGGTGCGGTCCGGCACCAGGTGAAACTGGCTGACCCCATCGCTCACGGGCACCCGGTCAAGCCGTTTGGTAAAAAGATTGATGGCGGGCACGCAATGCAGTTGCACGTTGTCGGCGCTGACCAGCTTCTCCAGCGCCGCATCGCCACGTGAGAACAGCACGGTAATTTCCACCTCGGCCACCGCCATGGTGGACAGCGTCGCACGCAGTTTTTGAATCTTGGCAAACTGAAGGCGCTGCGCAAACGCAAAGTACTCTTGCACCAGCCGGTAACCCGCAAAGCCAGTGGCGGTGACGGGCAGCAGGGCTTGGTCGTCATCAAACCCGACAGCTTGCACCACGTTGGGCGGCAGTGTGACCATGCGCCCGGGCAGCAGCCCGCCCGGCCCCATGGGTTGCACCAGCACGCCCAGCGGTTTGCCCAGCACGCATTCGTGCAGCTGCCAAGCAACGTCGTCAGCGCCGCCGAAGTGGATGACCAATTCGTCCAGCGCAATCTGGTCAAACGTCAAGCCTGCGGTTGCCTGCAAAACAAACCGCAGGCCGCCACGGATGTCGCGCGAGCGGGGGTGCAGGTGCAGGTTGAGGTCAGGTGCGTAGCTGAAGTACTGAGCCCGCTTGACTTCCAGCGGCCAGAGCCGCAGGGCCTGCGAAGTGCGGAATTCACAGTAGGTGCTTTGCCCGGCAGTCTGGCGCGCTCGCAGGCCGCTGCCTCGCTTCATGGTGGGTCCGGTAGCGAGTGCGCCATCTTCCAGGTCGGGCATGCAGGATGCAACCACCATGGACGGTGTTGGCGCAAGGTAGTGTGGATAAACCACGTCCAGCAGGTGACCGGTAAAGCGGGGAAACTCGGCATCCAGCTTAAGCCCCACGCGGGCCGACAAAAAAGCGGTGGCTTCAATCAGGCGCTCGACATAGGGGTCGGCAACCTCATGGCCGTCCAGGCCCAGGCGGCTTGCAATTTTAGGAAATGCGTGTGCAAACTCTACTGATGATTCACGAAAATAACGCAGCTCTGATTCATACAGGTTGAGCAGTCTGGGATCCATAACGCATTATTCATGTTTTGGAAACGGGTCAGATCTTTTCTTCCACCAGAAACCGGCCTTCTTCAAGGTCGATGCGGGTGCGCAACAGAAACTCCAGCGGCACCGGTTGCGCCCACAGCATGCCACGAATCGTCAAGCCCGCCTGATTATGCGAATCCATAGCATAACCGTCCAACACCACTTCCACCTCCAGTGTGCGCGGTAATATGCGAGGCTCAAAATTGACGATTGCCTGGCGCAGCGTCTGCTCCATGCTGGCGCGCTGCATTGACGATGCAAACTGCCCCGACATAGTGGGCACGCCAAAATTGAGTACCGAGCGGTAGGCGTTTGGAAACTGCTTCTCGTCCATGGGCGAACCATGGCCGGTGGCATTGAGCAGCCAGCTCAAGTCGCGCAGCACCGCCTGGCGCAGCGCCTGCTTGGTCAGGGTGCGTTTGTCGTCTGTCTCATGCGTCATCGTCGGATCGTCATCGATCAACCGATCTAACAGCGAGGGCTGGAGTCTTTCTTGCGATTTCAATTCGGCCATTGGCGTGCAGTCTATCCTGCGGCGGCACTGAACGTGATTTCCCGGACGTCCATCAGTGCGTGGTCGCCTGATTCGCTGGTCAACACGCGCTGGCCCTGGCCAA
>JANNFW010000560.1:0-4724 GCA_031380235.1 Rhodoferax sp.
GTCAACCATTTGCGGGTTTTCGCCGACCGCTCGCAGGCGCAGCCCGAAGCGTGTCTTGAACAGCAGCCACCATGTTGCGGGCACCAGCAGCAACGCCAGATAGACCAACGCGTTGTGGCTGAGCAATCCTTCTCCAATTAACGAGCCTGCAAAAGGAATGCCCCTGAGTGCTTCAGCCGCTTGTGGAAAAAGCGGCTGGATGCGCACCGCCGTGGACACCGGTGGCGTCTGGCCCCCCTGCGCAAACCAGGCAATGCCCAACACCATCGTCATACCCGCAGCAATGATGTTGATGGCGACACCGGAGACCACTTGATCACCCCGGTGGCTTACGCAGGCCAGTCCGTGCATCCACGCCAGCGCAATGGCGACGGCCATCGCCAGAACCAGCGCAAGCGTTGTTGAACCAAACGCGGCACCGCCCGCTCCAGCCGCAAACGCGGCAAACAGCATCTTGCCTTCCAGACCAATGTCCACCACGCCCGCACGCTCAGACAGCAAGCCCGCCAGCGCACAGAAAATCAACGGCGTTGAGACCCGCAAGGTGGAAGCCAGCATCGCCCCAAACAGAGTTTCATCCATGCGCTGCTCCCGGTTTGGCCACGGCTACTGGCTTGTTGAACAGGTTAAGCACCCAACCCACAGGCCGCGCGATTACATAAGCCATCGCACCCGAGAAAAGCACGATAAAGCCTTGCAGCAACACCACCATGTCGCGGCTGAAACCACGGATCTCAAACGCCACTTCGGCTCCGCCTTGGTACAGCGCACCGAACAACACGCTGGCAAAAATGATGCCGACCGGGTGGTTGCGCCCCATCAAGGCCACGGCGATGCCCGTGAACCCCGCGCCGCTGACAAACTCCAGCAGCAGCTTGCCGTTGACCCCGGCAATCTCATTCATGCCCACCATGCCCGCAAGCGCGCCCGAGATCGCCATCGCCACCATCACCTGGCGCTTGGAGCGAATACCCGCATACTCCGCTGCGCTGGGGCTGGAGCCTACCGCCCGCAAATGAAAGCCCGCCCGCGTGCGCCACAAAAACAGGTAAACGCCCAGCGCTGCCAGCAACGCCAGAAAAACGCTTAAATTCAAGGGTGACGACGGCCACTGCACACCCAACCAAGCCAATGCCTCATGCATGCCCGGCAGCTTGGCAGACGGCTCAAACGACGCACTCTCGACCGACATCGTGCCCCTGGGCCGCAGGTGATTAACGAGCAGATACACCAATAAACTGCTGGCGATAAAGTTGAACATGATGGTGGTGATAACGACATGGCTGCCCCGGTAGGCTTGCAAATAGCCTGGCACCGCCGCCCACACCATGCCAAATGCAGCGCCAAAAATCAGCATGACGGGCAGCATCAACCAGGCGGGCAAATACGCAGCTAACCAAAGCGCGGCAAGCCCAGTACCCAGACCGCCCATGATCGCCTGCCCTTCCCCACCAATGTTGAACAGGCCGCCGTGAATCGCCACCGCCACCGCCAGCCCGGTGAAGATGAACGTGGTCGCGTAGTAAAAGGTATAGCTGATACCGCGCGGCGTGCCAAACGCACCACGCACCAGCACCGTGATGACATCCAGCGGGTTTTGGCCCACCAACGCTACAACACCTGCTGCGACGATCAGTGCTACAGCCAGGCAGACAACCGGCAGCAAAACCAGATCGGCCCACCGTGGCAAGGGCTGCGCGGCACTCAATGGGCACCGCCTGTCACACCACCTATCACACCACCCGTCACACTACCCGTCACACCACCCGTCACACCACCTGTCATTAACAACCCCAGTTGCGCCTCAGTGCAATCGCCAATGGCCAGCTCGCCCGTCACCCGGCCCTGGTTCATCACCATGACACGGTCTGACAGGGCCAGAATCTCGTCCAACTCGCTGGACACAACCAACACCGCCCAGCCCGCATCGCGCATGGCGCGCAGTTGCGAGTAGATGAATTCAATCGCGCCAATGTCCACGCCGCGCGTGGGCTGCCCCACCAGCAGCACTTTGGGCGATTGACCCATCTCGCGCGCCAGTACCAGTTTTTGCTGATTGCCACCTGAAAATTTGCTGCACACCAAGGACGGGTTGGGTGGCCGCACGTCAAAGCGACGCATCAGCTTGGCTGTGGCTTCGCGCATGCGCTCGTGAATCATCCAGCCAAAGTGCGCGTACTCGGGCAGTTTGTCGTAGCCCAGCACGGCGGATTCCCACGCCCCAAAACTCATCACCAACGCGCGGGCGTGGCGATCTTCGGGCACATGGGCCAGGCCCAACTCGCGGGCCGTCAGCGGATCGAGCCAATGCGTGCTGTCAAACTCGTGCCCGTTCAATGTCAACCTGCCTTCCGAGGGCTTTTGCAGCCCGCAAAGCACATCCAGCAATTCGCTCTGGCCGTTGCCAGACACACCCGCTACGCCCACTATTTCGCCTGCCCGCAGTTGAAGGTTGAGGTGAGACAGGCGCGTCACGTTCATGCCATCGCGCAATGAAATATCGTTCGCCTGCAACAGCACCGCGCCGACGGGTCGAGGCGCCTCATCCAGACGACCCATATTGACTTTGCGGCCCACCATCGCTTCAGCCAGGCCTTCAATCGATGCGTTTGCAATAGGCAACTCCTCCACCACGCGGCCAGCGCGCATCACGGTTACATGGTCGCACAGCGCCATCACCTCGCGCAGCTTGTGCGTGATCAGCAAGATCGTCGTGCCCTGGCTGCGCAGCACCCGCAGCACGTCGAACAACTGCTGGGTTTCCTGGGGTGTCAAAACTGCTGTGGGCTCGTCAAGAATCAAAATCTTGGCACCCCGGTACAGCGCTTTGAGGATCTCCAGCCGCTGGCGATCGCCGACCGCCAAATCGCAGACCAGCCGATCCAAATCGACCCGCAGGCCGGTACTTTGCATCAAGCCATCCAACTTCGCGCGAACCTGGATTTGCGCGCGGTCCAGCAGCCAGTGAGGCTCAGCGCCGAGCATGATGTTGTCCAGCGCGCTCAAGGTACCCACCAGCATGAAGTGCTGATGCACCATGCCAATGCCCAAGGCGATGGCCTCGTCGGCATTACGAATGGTCGCGGCTTTGCCAAACACCTCAATCTGTCCGCTGTCTGCCGTGTAAAAACCGTACAGCACCGACATCAAGGTGCTTTTGCCTGCCCCGTTTTCACCCACGATGCCGTGCACGGTACCCGCACGCACGCGCAGATCAACATCCGCATTGGCCAGCACCGCGCCGAAGCGCTTGTTGATGCCTTTCATCTGAACGGCGCTGCTGGCAGTGATGGCCGGCGCGGGCGGCTCTTTCAAGCGGGTCGGTAGTTCAGCAGTCGTGGTCAAAGGTGAAGTCCATGAAAAAAAACCCGCGACGCTCAGCGCATCGCGGGTTTTTATTTTGCCCTAATCAAGGGGAGTTCGGCCCAGTCAGATCAGAATTTGCAGGCGTTGTCGGCCATGTAATCCGCCACCTTAATCTTGCCGCTGATGATGTCTGCCTTGGCAGCATCCACCTTTTTTTGCATGTCGGCAGACACCAGCTTGGCATTGTTGGCATCCATCGCGTAATCCACGCCGCCTTCTTTTAGGCCGAGCACAGAGATACCAGGCTTGTGGCCCATGGCGACGTTGAACACCGCCACGTCAACGCGCTTGAGCATTGATGTCAGCATGGTGCCAGGCTGTAGGTGATTTTGGTTGCTGTCCACGCCAATGGCCAACTTGCCGCCGTCTTTGGCCGCTTGGTACACGCCCATACCAGTGCCACCCGCCGCTGCGAACACGACGTCCGCGCCTTTGGCGAACTGCGCCTTGGCCAACTCACCGCCACGTGCGGGGTCGTTCCAAGCCGCGCCCGTGGTGCCCGTCATGTTCGCAAACACTTCAGCCTTGGGGTTGGCAAACTTGGCACCCTGCTCGTAGCCGCATTGGAATTTGCGAATCAAGGGGATGTCCATTCCGCCGACAAAACCAACTTTGCCCGTCTTGCTGGCCATGGCCGCCATCGCACCGACCAAGAAGCTGCCCTCTTGCTCTTTGAACACCACCGACTGCACGTTAGGCAGGTTCACCACCATGTCGATGATGGCGAATTGCAGCTTGGGGAAGTCTTTGGCGACCTTCTCAATGCTTGACGCCTGACCAAAGCCAATGCCGATGATCGGGCTGGCACCGCGCTCGGCCATGCGGCGAATCGCCTGCTCGCGCTGCGATTCGTTGGCGATCTCAAAATCTAGGTATTGCTTGCCAGTCTCTTTCTTCCACTTCTCAATGCCGCGGTAAGCGGCTTCGTTGAAGGATTTGTCAAACTTGCCGCCCATGTCGAAAACGATAGCGGGCTCTGCCATCGCGGAGACGCTCAGGCCAAGTGCCGATGCCAGCAGGCTGATTCGCGCAACAGTTTTAAATTTCATGGTTTCTCTCAATCCTCAGGTGGTTAAAAATAGCGGAATCAAATCGGGGTCGCTTTCGGCAACTCATCATAGTTCCAGACAGTCGGCAAGCGTAGCGGTCACCTCTGCTCACGGCAATCAAGGGTTTCCCTATCAATCCCGCATGCCGTTGGGCCTCTAACGCCCGACAAGGTCATCGCGATGACAACTCTGCCAGCGCTTTGCTGACGCCCGCGGCGAGCCGAGCATTGTTCAACACCAGCGCAATATTGGCCGCCAGGCTGTCGCCGCCCGTCAACTCGGTTACCCGTGCTAACAAAAACGGCGTGG
>JANNFW010000567.1:0-3562 GCA_031380235.1 Rhodoferax sp.
GGTGCTCTCATCCATTGCCGCCATGGCACTTTTGGGAGTTCTGCTGGAGCGCGTTGTCATTCGCCCGATCTTGGGCCAGCCCGCCTTCTCCATCGTGATGCTGACGATTGGCATTGGCTACGTGGCGCGCGGATTTATCACGATGATTCCCGCCATCGGTACCGAGACTCACACGCTGCCAGTACCATACAAAGACCAAATATGGAAGGTGGGCGGGCTGGTTCTCAACGTGGAGCAGATGGCGGTGATTGGCGTCACCGCCGTGCTGTGCGCGCTGCTGTACGCGTTGTTTCGCTACAGCAAGCTGGGCATTGCGATGCAAGCCGCGTCGCAAAATCAACTCGCTGCGTATTACATGGGAATCCCGGTCAAGCGGCTCAACGGCATTGCCTGGGGCTTGGCGGCTTCCGTCGCTGCAATTGCCGGGCTGCTGCTGGCCCCAATCACCTTTGTGCATGCCAACATGGGCTTCATCGGACTGAAAGCTTTTCCCGCTGCTGTGGTGGGTGGCTTTGGCAGCTTGCCGGGTGCGATTGTGGGCGGCCTGATCATTGGCGTCATTGAGTCGCTCTCTGGCTTCTATCTGCCGGACGGGTTCAAAGACACGGCTGCGTATGTGATGGTGTTGATCATGTTGATGGTGAAGCCCAACGGTCTGTTTGGTGAGAATTTGCGGAAAAAAGTCTGACATGCGCTTTATCTTCAAGACCGATTACGGGCAAGACGTCAAACTCGCCAAACACGGCGGCCACGTGTTTTGGTACGGACTGTTAATGTTGGTGCTGCTGGTGGCACCATGGGCTTTCACCGAATATTGGCTGGCGCAGCTCACGTTTGTGATGATCTACTCCATCGCTGGCCTGGGGCTGATGCTGCTGGCGGGTTTCACCGGTTTGTTTTCGCTCGGGCACGCCGCCTTCCTGGGTGTGGGCGCCTACACGCAGGCGGTACTGACGGGCGCGGGTGTGCCATTTCCGATTGCGCTGATCGGCGCCGCCGCACTCTCGGCGGCTGTTGGCTATGTGGTTGGCTTGCCTGCATTGCGCGTGAAGGGCATTTACCTCGGCATGGCCACGCTGTCGTTCGGCTTCATTGTTGAAGAGGTGATGGCCCGCTGGGAGAGCGTGACCGGCGGCAACGCGGGCAAGCATGTCAAACCGCCAGACATGTTCGGTTGGACGCTTTCTTCCGGCACCGAGTTCTATTTCTTGTGCCTCGTGCTGACCGTGATTGGCACACTGTTCATTCTCAATTTACTGCGCTCGCCCACAGGTCGGGCGTTTGTGGCGATTCGCGATTCGGAAGTGTCCGCGCAAAGCATGGGCATCAACCTTGCGCATTACAAAACCCTGTCATTTGCCATTTCGGCGGCCTTCGCAGGTGTGGCTGGCGCGTTGTATGCGCACAAACTTCAATTTATCTCGCCAGACCAGTTCAGCATTTTGCAGTCGATTGACCTGCTGTTGATGATCGTGATTGGCGGCGTGGGCTCGGTGCATGGCGCGTTTCTCGGTGCGATTTTTCTGATCACCATGCCGCAGGTGATTGCACTGGCCAAAGACTATTTGCCCGCCGTGATTGGGCAGGCGCCTGGTCTGCAAGGGCTGGTTTACGGCTTGGTGCTGGTGGCGTTTGTGTTGTTTGAACCGATGGGCTTGTATGGCCGCTGGCTGAAGGTTAGAACCTACTTGCAATTGTTCCCTTTTTACCGCAAGGGCATGTTCAAGCGGCAGAAGTCGTTCCAGAAATCGGATCGCTTGAGATGATGCCCCCACGCTTGTCACTTCGTGTACTACGCTGCCCCCCGAGGGGGTTTGGCGTTGCTTGGGGCGGCCCTGCGCGGCGGCAACTGCCATGACCGAAACCCTCCTCTCCGCGAAAAACTTGAGCGTGCGCTTCGGTGGCGTGCTGGCCGTCAACAACGTGAGCTTTGATGTCAACCAGGGCGAGGTGTTCACGTTGATCGGGCCCAATGGCGCTGGCAAGACGACGGTGTTCAATCTGATCAGCCGCATCTACACACCCACCACAGGCGAAATCTTTTACCGTGGTGCGAAGCTCACAGACCAACCACCGCACAACATCGCCGCGCTGGGCATTGCGCGCACGTTCCAGAATATCGAGCTGTTTGAAAACGCCTCGGTGTTGCACAACCTGCTGATTGGCCGCCACACGCATCGCGCGACGGGTTTTTGGCAAGACTTGATGTTCACCGGCAAAGCTCGTGCAACCGAATTGAAGGCGCGCGAGAAAGCTGAGGAAGTCATCGAGCTGCTCGATCTTCAGCACTACCGCGACTCCCATGTCGCGGGCTTGCCCTACGGCGTGCGCAAGGTGGTTGAGATGGCCCGCGCGCTGTGCACAGAACCTAAGCTTTTGTTGCTGGATGAACCGTCCAGCGGTTTGAACGTTGAAGAGACGGATGACATGGCTTTCTGGATCGCTGACATCAAGAACGAGCTTGGCGTGACGGTGCTGATGGTCGAGCACGATATGAGCCTGGTGAGCAAGGTGTCAGATCGCGTCCTGGCCATGAACCAAGGTGAGGTGCTGGCGATGGGCACCCCGCGCGAAGTCCAGAGCGACCCCGGCGTGATCGAGGCTTATTTGGGCTCGGTGGATGATGTGTCTTCGCTGCGCAGAGGGGCCACTGCATGAGTAGCGTCGCACCCGCCATCAGCGATACCCCTGTTCTGAAGCTCTTGAACGTCGAGAGCGCCTACGGCCCGATCAAAGCGATTCGCGGCGTGAGCCTGCAAGTGCGCCGGGGCGAGATCGCCACGGTGCTCGGCTCTAACGGTGCGGGTAAAACGACAATTCTCAAAACTATCTCGGGCATCATTGATCCGCGCAAAGGCTCGATTGAGTTCAAGGGCCAAGACATCACCGCCAAAGACCCGGCCCACATCGTGCAGCAAGGCTTGAGCCACGTGCCCGAAGGCCGCGAAGTGTTTGCCTTGTTGAGCGTGCGTGACAACCTGACGATGGGGGCTTACACGCGATCCGATAAGGACGGTGTTGCGCGCGATCTGGAAGCGGTGTTCAATTACTTCCCGATCCTGCGCGAGCGCGCCACGCAGGACGCTGGCCTGCTCTCGGGCGGGCAGCAGCAAATGCTTTCCATCTCCCGCGCGCTGATGGCCAGCCCTGATTTGATTTTGCTGGACGAGCCCAGCCTGGGCCTATCGCCCAAACTCACCAAAGAAATTTTTGAAATTGTGGTGCGCATCAATCGCGAGCGTGGTACCACGATCTTGCTGGTGGAGCAAAACGCCAACATGGCGCTCAATGCCTCTGACTACGGTTATGTGCTGGAGAACGGCCGCATCGTCATGGAAGACACCTGCGCTCACCTGCGCGAGAAGGACGACATCAAGGAGTTCTACCTAGGCATGAAGGAAGACGGCATTCGCAGCGAGCGGCGCTGGAAGAAGAAGAAGAATTGGAGATAGCAACATGAGTGGATTGTGGGACTTAAGCAGTATCAAGCCGAACTTCGACATCCTCTTGCCGGGCGATACGCTGACCGCTATCTTCTGGAACGCCGTCGAAAAGCGTGGCC
>JANNFW010000576.1:0-3166 GCA_031380235.1 Rhodoferax sp.
GTCCAGCAGCAAAATCGCGTTTTTGGCGACCAGGCCCATCAGCATGATGACGCCGATAAAGCTCATTAAATTGAGCGTGCCACCGGTCAGCAACAGCGCCACCACCACGCCAATCAGGCTCAAGGGCAGCGACAGCATCACGGCCAGGGGCGCGGTGAATGAGCCAAACTGCATCACCAAGATCAGGTACATCATGCCGATGCCCATCAACAGCGCGATCAGCATTTCAGAGAACAGCTCTTGCTGGTTGCGCGCAGCACCGCCAAGCTCGACGCCGTAGCCGGTGGGAAAGTCAATCGCCTTGGCGATCTTCAGCGCATCGGCCGTCACTTCGCCGCTGGAGCGCCCGTCAGCATTGGCAGACACCGTGATCATGCGTTTGCCATCCAGATGCTGGATTTGTGACGGCCCTTTGCCCATGGTGATGCTGGCGATCTGGTCCAGTGGCACCATCATGTCGCTGCCACTCACGGCGATGGGCATGCGCTCGATGTTCTCGGCCACCACGCGGTCGCTGGGGTGCAGACGCACGGCGACATCGCGGGCCTCGCCATTGGGGTCAATCCAGTCGCCCACCTCAACGCCTGCGAAGGCCACGCGCAGGGCCTGCGCCGCGTCATTGGCGGAGATGCCCAGTGAATTGGCCAAGCCGCGGTTGAGTTCAATTTTCAGCTCCTGCTGTGGCCCCATTTCAGACAATCCCACGTCCACCGCGTTGGGCACACTGCGCAGCTTTTCCATGAAGTCAGTGGTGATGACGTTCAGCTTGCTCGCGTCGGCACCGAAGAACCGGATTTGCACCGGCTTGGCCGCACCGTTGTTCAAGTCTGCCAGCACCACATACTCAGCCCCCACCAGTTGCGCCATCAGCAGGCGCAGCTCCACCGCAATCTGCGTGGCCGAGCGCTTGCGCGTTGTACTTTTGCCCACATCGACGTAAATGCGGCCACCCGTGGCCGTCACA
This sequence comes from Rhodoferax sp., assembly GCA_031380235.1. Taxonomy (GTDB): domain Bacteria; phylum Pseudomonadota; class Gammaproteobacteria; order Burkholderiales; family Burkholderiaceae_C; genus JANYCG01. The sequence goes on from JANNFW010000576.1 coordinate 965, forward strand.
TTGCTGTTGGTGGCCTTGGTCTCGGGCAGGGTGCGCGCCAGCACGGCGGCGGCTTCCATCTTGCCGCGTGCGTACTCCAGGCTGGAACTTGAGGGCGTGCGCACCTCGATGGCCAGCGTGCCCACATCTGACACTGGCAAAAAGCTCGATCCACCAAATTTCACGTGCAATCCTAACGCTGCCACCAAGCTCAGCGCAGCAATCACTGCCATCCAAACCCGATGGTGCAAGGCCCACGCAATCACGCGGCCATAGCGGTCGGCCTGGTGGTCAAACCAGGTGTTGAAGCGCCCCAGCAGTTTGCTCAAACCTGTTTTGGGTTGAAGATGATGATCGACCGGGTCGCCCCAATAGGCCGACAGCATCGGATCCAGCGTGAATGAGATGAACAGACTGACCAACACCGAGGCGACGACGGTCAGCGCAAAGGGCCTGAACCATTCGCCCGACACCCCCGGCATGAAGGCCACCGGGATGAACACCGCCACGATGGAGAAGGTGGTGGCCGCCACCGCCATGCCAATCTCGCTGGTGCCGTCAAGCGCGGCCTGGCGGCGGTCTTTGCCGCGCTCCATATGGCGCACGATATTTTCGCGCACCACAATCGCATCATCAATCAACACGCCAATCGCCAACGACAGGCCGAGCAAACTCATGAAGTTCAGCGTGAAGCCCGCCAGCCACACAGCGATGAAAGCGGCGATCACCGAAGTAGGCAGGCTCAGTGCGGTAATCAACGTGGAGCGCCACGAGTTCAAAAACACGTAGACCACAAAAATCGTCAGCACCGCGCCAAACATCAGCGACTCAATCACGTTGCGCAGGCTGTTCTGGGCATCGACGCCGCCGTCTTGCGTCACTTCGAGCTTGGTGCCTTCCGGCAGCGTTTTGTTGATCTCGACCACCATCTTGCGAATCTCGTTGGCGACGGACACCGTGCTGGCCTCGCGTGAGCGGGTGACAGACAGGCCCACATTGGGGCTGCCGCTGCGCACGCTGAAGTTGTTGACTTCAGCAAAGCCATCGGCAATCTCGGCCACCTGAGCCAAGCGCACCACTTCTGCCCCCCGGCGCTTGATGACGATCTGGCCAAACTCTGCGGGCGAGCCAATTCGCCCCACCAGGCGGATGCTCTGATCCTCCGACGTGCCACGCACTTTACCCACGGGTGCCGTCGTATTCTGGTTGCGCAGGGCGTTGATCACGTCTGTGACGGACACGTTGTACTCTCGCAACCGAGCCGAACGCAGCAGCACGCTCAGCTCGCGCTTCAACGAGCCGCTCACCGCCACCACCGCCACGCCATTGATGCCACGAAAACGGTCTGAGAGGACGTCTTCTGCCAGGCGGGAGATATCAGCGTGGCTTTGCCGCGTGGCCGAGAGCGCCAGTTGCATGATCGGCTCCGAACCCGGATCGAAGCGCTGCAACACCGGCTCGCGGATCTCCACCGGCAGCTTGAAGCGCACCGTGGCAATCGCGTTACGCACCTCGTCGGAGGCTTCGATCATGTTCTTGTTGAACTTGAAAAACACGATGATGCGCGCACTGCCTTCATTCGCGGTGGCGCGCACGCGATCCACGCCCGAGATGCTTTGCAGCGATTTTTCAACCCGGTTGATCACCTCGCGCTCCACCGTGTCGGGCGACGCACCAGGGTAGGGGATGGTGACGGCCAACACCGGCTCTTCCACATCCGGTATCTGGTTGACGCGCAGTTTTTTAAGCGCCAACAGGCCCAGCGCCATCAGCACGATGATGATCACCAGCGTGGGGATGGGGCGTTTGATGCTGAAGTCAGAGAGGAACATGTCAGCCGCCTTTTGCTGAGGACGATGCCGATGAAGTGGGGGCAGGCGGCGCTACCAATTCCCGCAGTTCCACCTTCTGACCGTCTTTGAGCGTGGTGCTGGGGTTGCGCAAAATCATGTCGCCCTCAGCCAGCCCGGCCAGCACGATGTAGTCGCCCCGGCGCACGTCGCGCTCGCCCAATTTGACGCTGACTTTGTTCAAACTGCCTGCCTTCACGCGCCACGCGACGGCTGAGTCGCCCGATATCACCAGCGAAGCTTCAGGCACCAGCAAGGCCTGGCGGCTAGTGGCGTTGATGCGGCCTTCCGCGTAGAGGCCCGTCACGCGGGGCAGGTTGCCCGGCTCAAAGCCGACCATCACCTCCACCTGGCGCGTGGTCGGGTTGGCGGC
>JANNFW010000581.1:0-13398 GCA_031380235.1 Rhodoferax sp.
ACCAGCGCCATGCGGGCCACGATGTCATGAGCGGTTTTGTCACACATCTCCCACAAACCATCATGCGCTGCAAAGTCGCCGTAGTCCCAGCGGGGTGTGCCATCGGCTTGAATCTCCATTCCGCGCAGATGTTCCCGAAGCAGTGTGAAATGCTGCGCTTCTTCTTTAGCAACCAAGGCCCAGTCCAGATAAAACGCTTCGGGCATACCATCAAAACGCCAAAGCGCATCCAAGGCGAGGTTGATCGCATTGAACTCGATATGCGCAATGGCGTGCACTGTAGCGGCGCGGCCCTCCAAGCTGGTGGGGGAGCGGCGGGGTACCTTGGCCGGGTGCGCCAGCTCGGGGCGCTCGGGCTTGCCGGGAAGTCTGCCGGTACGCCCTTTCGGGATGGATGTTGGCGACGTGGTGACGTTCTGCATCTCTACAACGAACTTGACCTTTGCGGTTGGATCTGCCTCACAAAGCGCTTGCAAAGCCAGCTCACGCAGGTTCAAGGGATGATTCGGTACCGCGGTCATGTCGGCATTGTCAGCCAAGCTCAATAAGTTGCCGCCTCCTACAATCAGAACAATCAAAGTAAAAAACGGAGTGGCGAGCGATGGCGGTTTACGAACTGGATGGGATGAAGCCAAAACTTGGGCGCGATGCCTGGGTCGCGGACAGTGCGGACGTGATGGGCAATGTTGATTTGGCAGACGGTGCCAATGTGTGGTTCGGTGCGGTGATTCGCGGAGACAACATCGAGGCCATCCGCATCGGTCGGCGCTCCAATGTCCAAGACGGCTGCGTGTTGCATGCCGACCCAGGCAAACCCTTGGTGGTGGGGGATGATGTCACGGTCGGGCACAAAGTCATGCTGCACGGCTGCACCATTGGCGATGGCTCGTTGATCGGCATTGGTGCCATCGTGCTCAACGGCGCGAAGATTGGCAAAGGTTGTTTGGTAGGTGCTGGGTCTTTGGTGACTGAAGGCAAAGAGTTTCCCGATGGCTCGATGATCATGGGCAGCCCCGCCAAAGTGGTGCGCGAACTCAGCCCGGAGCAATCGCAGGGCCTCATGGGCGCTGCAGCGCATTACGTGGCTAACGCCAGACGGTACAGGTTGGGTCTGAAGAAAATCGCCTGACCAGGTAGAGCGCGTGTCTGAGCTTCATAAATTCCTGTTCGACAAAATCCGCGTGCGCGGTGCCATTGTTCGACTCGACGATGCATGGGTTGAAGTTTTGCGTCGCCGTGCGTCCAACACCAGCACGGGTGCCTACCCAGCGCCCGTGCAGGAGTTACTTGGCGAGATGATCGCAGCCGGCGTGTTGATGCAATCGGGCATCAAGTTCGATGGTGCGTTGATCCTGCAAATCCAGGGCGATGGTCCGGTCAAACTGGCAGTCGCTGAAGTGCAGGCCGACTTGAGCTTGCGCGCCACCGCTACTTTCCCGCAGGTATTGCCCGACGACATCAAGTTCAGCGAGATGGTCAACGTCAACAACCTGGGCAAGTGCGCGATCACGCTGGATCCCAAAACACGGTTTCCGGGTCAGCAAGCTTATCAGGGCATTGTTGCTTTGTTCGGCGACAAAAAAGAGAAGCTGGAACGCGTGAGCGATGTGCTGTCTCACTACATGCTGCAAAGCGAACAGTTGCAGACGACCCTGGTGCTTGCCGCGAACGCAGAAGTTGCCGCAGGCTTGCTCATTCAAAGCCTGCCCGAGGCGAAAGAGCAATCAGACGACTACAACCGTATCGCAATTCTGGCATCCAGCTTGAAGCGCGACGAATTGCTGGGTTTGGATGTCGACACGCTGTTGAGACGCCTTTTCTGGGAAGAAAACCTGATCCGGTTTGTACCTGAAGAGAATGACTTGCCGCCCCGGTTTGCGTGTTCCTGTAGCCGTGAGCGCGTGAGTCGGATGATCCTCAGCCTGGGCGTGCAGGAGGCAGAAAGCATCCTCGCGGAACGTGGCAACATCGAAGTTGGTTGCGATTTTTGCGGCCAACAGTATCAGTTTGACGCGGTGGATGCGGCACAGATTTTTGTAATGCCGGGTCAAGTTGTTGCCGGCAACTCCAGCACTCAATAGTCTTTCAGCGTGTCTCAGCGAAGGAGCTCGCTGAACAGCCGGTGTTCGCATGAAGAGTCGCCGCACTTGTCGCATTCCCATCGCCAAATTTGTCTGTCGTCGACATTCACGTCCGTGTGGGTGGTGCGTGGTTGAGTGATTGATGCATCCCAGCTTGCCGCATCAATGACTCTGAGAGCGTTCATAACCCGAACATCGCTCGAACCATAAATTACTTGAAAATCTATGCCGGCTGCCGTCAGCGCATTGCGCAAAAGGCTGTCTCCCGATTCGCGCTGGATGGCCGAGTAAAGACCAGGTGCCGAGTCGTTTCCCGTCCAATCGAGGCCACACACGAACGTTAAAGCGATGTCAAGAGAATCAAGGGGTGGCGATACCTCAATGCGCACCTGATGGCCGCCTCGCTTGTCCAACGCGCGTGCCAGTTCGGCAGCCAGAACTTCTCTGCCAGTACCCTCAGCGCCGTGAATGGCAATTTTCATGAAACCCGAAATTCCGCGCGAAAATTTCACTTCGAAATATGCACGTAAATCTCATTGGGTTTGACCATGCCCAGTTCTTGCCGAGCTTTTTCTTCCACCATTTCCAAACCGTCTTTGAGATCGCGCACTTCGGCTGCGAGCAGGTCGTTGGCGAGTTGGGCCTGAATATTTTTGCGCTGCTGCTCGTCAATTTGCTGCGTCATCGCAGCCACGCTCTGCACGCTCCCACGGCCTGCCCACAACTGCGCGTGAAGGATCACGAGCAGTGCGATCAAGCCAGCAGGAACCAGGCGTGCGCCCATCTAAACGTTACTTCAAGTTATAGAACGCTGAGCGGCCGGGGTAGCTGGCGATGTCGCCCAAGTCTTCTTCGATGCGCAGCAACTGGTTGTACTTGGCCATGCGGTCGGAACGGCTCAATGAGCCTGTCTTGATCTGGCCCGCATTGGTGCCCACGGCGATGTCGGCAATGGTTGAGTCCTCAGTCTCGCCCGAGCGGTGGCTGATCACGGCGGTGTAGCCCGCGCGCTTGGCCATCTCGATTGCCGCGAAGGTCTCAGACAGTGTGCCGATCTGGTTGATCTTGATCAGGATCGAGTTCGCAATGCCCTTGTCGATGCCTTCTTTGAGGATCTTGGTGTTGGTGACGAAAAGATCATCGCCCACGATTTGGACTTTTTTGCCCAAGCGATCCGTCAGTAGTTTCCAGCCGTCCCAGTCGCTCTCGCTCATGCCGTCTTCGATGCTGATGATGGGATATTTGTCGACCCATGTCGCCATCACGTTGATCCACTCTTCGCTGGAAAGCGTCAGGCCTTCGGCTTCCAGGTGGTATTTGCCGTCTTTATAAAACTCGCTCGCGGCGCAGTCCAGTCCGAGCGCAATCTGCTCTCCAGCCACGTAGCCCGCTGCCGTAATCGCCTCCAAAATCATTTGGATCGCGGCTTCGTGATTCGGCACGTTGGGCGCAAATCCACCTTCGTCGCCCACGGCAACGCTCATGCCCTTGTCGTGCAGGATTTTCTTGAGCGCGTGAAAAACTTCAGCCCCATAGCGCAGCGCTTCGCGAAAGCTAGGCGCGCCAATCGGGATGATCATCAGCTCTTGCAAGTCCAGATTGTTGTTGGCATGTGCGCCACCATTGACCACGTTCATCATCGGCACCGGCATTTGCATGCGGCCCATGCCGCCAAAGTAGCGGTACAGCGGCAGGCCAGATTCCTCGGCTGCTGCGCGGGCTACGGCCATCGAAACCGCGAGCATCGCGTTGGCACCCAGGCGTGACTTGTTCTCGGTTCCGTCCAGGTCGATCAAGGTCTTGTCCAAAAACGCTTGCTCGGAGGCATCAAGCCCCAGCACGGCTTCAGAAATTTCCGTGTTGATGAACTCCACGGCTTTCAATACGCCCTTGCCGAGATAGCGAGACTTGTCCCCGTCGCGCAGCTCAATCGCTTCGCGCGAGCCGGTGGATGCACCCGAGGGCACCGCAGCGCGACCCATGGTGCCGCTCTCCAGCAGCACGTCGCATTCAACGGTAGGGTTGCCGCGTGAATCCAGAATTTCACGGCCAACGATGTCAACAATTGCACTCATTTAGGTCTTTCTCAAGTCAAAAAATCGAAATTCAATCAAACGCCACTCACACACCTTCCACCAACACCATGTTGAAGTGTTGGGTAGCACCGATACGCTTTTGCCGCACCGATTGATACTGCGCACTGTCGTAAAAAGTCTTGGCCGCTTCGTAGCTCGGGAATCGCAGAACCGTCAGGCGAGGGGGCTTCCAGTCGCCCTCTAGTGTTTCGTTGCGGCCACCGCGCGCCAGGTATTCGCCACCTGCGGCAGCTACTGCGGCAGGTGCCAATGCGGCGTACTGTTTGAACTGCTCGGGGTCAGAAATTAGCGAGTCAACGAGGATGTAGGCAGCGGGCATGGTGGTCTCCTTAGTATTCAGTTGAAGTTGTTTTCGAGAAAGCCATTCTTCTTGGTGACGCGATCCAACTCAAGTAGCGTCTCCAGCAAGGCACGCATGTGATGAAGTGGAACGGCGTTAGGGCCGTCGCTCAGCGCTGCGGCGGGGTTCGGATGGGTTTCCATGAACAGGCCGGCCACGCCTACCGCCACGGCAGCACGCGCCAGCACCGGCACCATCTCGCGCTGCCCGCCGCTACTGGTGCCTTGGCCACCGGGCAACTGCACCGAATGCGTCGCGTCAAACACAACTGGTGCATTCGTGTCGCGCATGATTGCCAATGAGCGCATGTCACTCACCAAATTGTTATAACCAAAACTCGCGCCTCGCTCGCAAGCCATGAAGTTGTCGTCATTCAAACCAAGCTCACGCGCAGCAGCACGGGCCTTGTCGATGACGTTCTTCATGTCGCCCGGTGCCAAAAACTGGCCTTTTTTGATGTTCACGGGTTTGCCGCTTTGCGCCACAGCCCGAATGAAATCCGTCTGGCGGCACAGAAATGCGGGGGTTTGCAGCACGTCGACCACCTCGCACACCTGCGCGATCTGGTCTTCAGAATGGATGTCAGTTAGCACAGGCACGTTGAGTTCGCGTTTGACCTTGGCCAGTATCTCCAATCCTTTGTCAATACCCGGCCCCCGAAAGGTGCCGCCGCTGGAGCGGTTGGCTTTGTCGAAACTGCTTTTGAAGATGAATTTAATGCCCAGCGCAGAGGTGATCTCCTTGAGCGTGCCTGCCGTGTCCATCTGTAGCTGCTCGGACTCGATCACGCAGGGGCCTGCGATCAGGAAAAACGGCTGATCAAGCCCAATGTCGAAGTTGCAGAGCTTCACGCCACCGCCTTGAGATTCTTCCCCGCCACCTGGTGATCCAGCGCCGCCTTGATGAAGGCATTGAACAGTGGGTGGCCGTTCCACGGGGTGGACTTGAACTCGGGGTGGAACTGCACGCCGACAAACCACGGATGCACGCTTTGCGGCAGCTCGATCATCTCCGTCAACTGCTCGCGCTGGGTGAGGGCGGAGATCACCAAGCCGGCTTTGCGCAGCGTGTCCAGGTAATGCACGTTGGCCTCGTAGCGGTGGCGATGGCGCTCAGTGACGACGTCACCGTAAATCTCATTCGCCAACGTGCCTTTGGCGACGTCAGAGCTTTGTGCACCCAGGCGCATCGTGCCGCCCAGATCGGAGTTTTTATCGCGGGTTTTGATGCTGCCATCCGCATCTTTCCACTCGGTGATGAGGGCGATGACGGGGTTCGGGTTGTCTGGCTCAAACTCGGTGCTATTGGCATCTTTGAGGCCCGCCACGTTGCGGGCAAACTCGATGGTGGCAACCTGCATCCCCAGGCAAATACCGAGGTAGGGCACCTTGTTCTCTCGGGCAAAACGGGCAGCACAAATTTTGCCTTCAATACCGCGCTTGCCAAAGCCGCCAGGCACCAGCACCGCATCAAACTTGGCCAGTTGTGAAACGTTATCCGTTAGCAAGCTCTCGGAGTCGATGTAATCAATTTTGACGCGCACATGGTTTTTCATGCCCGCGTGGCGCAGTGCTTCGTTCAGGGACTTGTAGCTGTCCGATAGGTCGACATACTTGCCGACCATGGCAATGTTGATGTCACCTTTGGGGTGTTCGGTCTCGTAGACCAGCTCGTCCCAGCGCTTCAAATTGGCCGGTGGCGTGTTCAGGCGCAGCTTGTCGCAGATCAGGCCATCCAGCCCCTGTTCATGCAGCATGCGCGGCACTTTGTAGATGGTGTCTACATCCCACATGGAGATGACGCCCCACTCTGCGACGTTAGAGAACAGCGAAATCTTGTCGCGCTCTTCTTTGGGGATGGGCCGGTCTGCGCGGCAGATCAGCGCGTCCGCCTGAATGCCGATTTCGCGCAACTGTTTGGCGGTGTGCTGGGTCGGCTTGGTTTTGAGCTCGCCCGCTGTCGCGATCCAAGGCACGTAGCTCAAGTGCACAAAGGCGCTGTTGTTCGGCCCCAGCTTGAGGCTCATCTGGCGCACGGCTTCGAGAAAGGGCAGCGACTCAATGTCGCCCACCGTGCCGCCGATCTCGACGATGGCGACATCGACAGCCTCGGGTGTGTCACAAGCCGCACCACGTTTGACGAACTCTTGAATCTCATTGGTCACGTGCGGAATCACCTGTACCGTCTTGCCCAAATAGTCGCCACGGCGTTCTTTGTCCAACACGCTTTTGTAGATTTGGCCCGTGGTGAAATTGTTGGCGCGGCGCATGCGGGTCTCGACAAAGCGCTCGTAGTGGCCTAGGTCAAGATCGGTTTCAGCGCCGTCATCGGTCACGAAGACTTCGCCGTGCTGCAAGGGCGACATGGTGCCCGGATCGACATTCAAATACGGGTCGAGCTTGATCAAAGTGACTTTGAGGCCCCGCGATTCCAAAATCGCTGCGAGGGAGGCTGAGGCGATTCCCTTGCCCAGGGAAGACACCACACCGCCGGTGACGAAGACAAATTTGGTCATGTCAGAGTGAGCTGCGACGCTCAGTGGGGTGGAAATCGAGATTATAGAGGGCCTCAGTCAGCGCCCTTGCATGCGCGAAGCTATTTTCGCGCGGCCATGCCTTGCATTTGGATCAAGGCCTTCAGTTGCCCGCGTGCCTCGGCCAGTTCGCGCTGCTGCAAGAGCATGATGGCGCGCATTTCGCGCTGTTGTTGAATCAGCTCGGTGACTTGGGTGCGCAGCGAGGCGATGTCCGTCAAGCGGTCCATCACATCGGTTAGCACACTCATGCGGCTTCTTTCTGCAGCTTGGCGATCTGGCGCATGAAGGCGGTGTGCTCTTTGGTGTTGTCTTTCAGGTCAGCGAGCATGGCGGTCAGGTCGGTTTGCGCGCGCTTGGTGCCTTCGTCCAGCATTTTGATGTCTTCCAGCGTCACGCCGACAATGGCTGCGTCCACAGCATCGCGCATGATTTCAGAGACTTTTTTGCCAGATTTTTTGGCCTGGCTGGACAAAGCCAGCTTCTGGGCTGGCTCTAGGTAAACTTGGGTCAAGACCATGGAACTCATCTGTGTCCTCCTTAAGCTCTATCAGAGTCGATGCATGCTAATATATATCAACCTTCATCACCCGTCAAACCCCAGTTATGAATGACCTTGCGGGCAAACACATCGTATTGGGATTGAGCGGCGGCATCGCCTGCTACAAGTCGGCTGAATTGTGCCGTGCCTTGATCAAAGAAGGGGCCACGGTGCAGGTGGTGATGACCGAATCGGCCGAGCAATTCATCACCCCGGTGACGATGCAGGCGCTCTCGAACCGGCCTGTATTTACATCGCAATGGGATGCGCGCTCCGCGGGTGGCATTGCCAACAACATGCCACACATTAATCTGAGCCGCGAAGCCCACGCGATTTTGATCGCCCCGTGCAGCGCCGACTTCATGGCCAAATTGGTGCAGGGTCGCGCGGACGACCTGCTCAGCCTGATGTGCCTGGCTCGCCCTATCGATTCTGTGCCGCTCTTGGTTGCCCCCGCGATGAACCGCGAAATGTGGGCGCACCCCGCCACCCAGCGCAACATGGCGCAATTGGCAAAAGATGGCACGATGATCTTGGGCGTAGGCACGGGCGATCAGGCGTGCGGCGAAACCGGCGATGGTCGTATGCTGGAGCCGCTGGAATTGCTCGAAGACGTGATCGCGTTCTTTCAACCCAAGTCGCTCGTAGGCCATCATGTGTTGGTCACCGCGGGCCCGACGTTTGAGGCGATAGACCCGGTGCGCGGTATCACCAATTTGAGCAGCGGCAAGATGGGCTTCGCGATCGCCCGCGCCGCGCACGAGGCAGGGGCTGATGTGACGCTCGTCGCAGGCCCCGTGCACCTGCCCACGCCGCGCGGTGTGGCGCGCATCAACGTCACGTCCGCGCAAGCTTTGTATGACGTGGCGGTGATGGAGTCGGCCAGCGCCAGCGTGTTTGTGGCCACAGCAGCCGTGGCCGACTGGCGGCCCGTCAATGCCTCCGATCACAAAATCAAGAAAGACGGCTCGGGCGTGGTGCCGAGTTTGCAGTTCGTCGAGAACCCGGACATTCTGGCGACGATTGCGCATTCACCCCGCGCCAAAAGCGGCGACCTGTACTGCGTGGGCTTCGCCGCCGAAAGCCACGACCTTTTGGCCAACGCACAGGCCAAACGCCTGCGCAAAGGCGTGCCGCTCTTGGTCGGCAATATCGGCCCCGCAACGTTTGGCAAAGACGACAACGTGCTGCTGCTGGTCGATGCCAACGGCGCAGAGGAATTGCCCCGCGCGTCCAAGCTGGCTTTGGCGCGTCAGCTCATCGCAAAAATCGCAAAAAACACCAGCACCGAAGCTTGACGTTTGACGTCCCAGGCGCCCATCACACCCATGAAAATCGACGTCAAAATCATCGACCCGCGCCTCTCTGACAACCTGCCCGAATACGCCACCCCCGGCAGCGCTGGCCTGGACTTGCGCGCCTGCCTGCTCGAACCGATGACCCTGCAGCCCAACGCCTGGCAGCTCGTGCCCACCGGCATCGCCATTTATCTGGCTGATCCGGGCTTTGCTGCGCTGATCTTGCCGCGCTCCGGCCTGGGCCATAAACACGGCATCGTGTTGGGCAACTTGGTCGGCCTGATCGACAGCGACTACCAGGGCCAACTGATGGTCAGCGCCTGGAACCGAAGCCCCATCGCCTTCACCATCGAGCCCATGGAGCGCATCGCCCAACTGGTGATCGTGCCCGTGTTGCAGGCGCAGTTCAATGTGGTGACTGATTTCCCGGCGACAGAGCGAGGCGAGGGCGGGTATGGATCGACAGGAAAGGCGTAGTTTCATCGAACCTGATATGCTATTTTAATAGAAGCTGCTTATGCATATATAACGAGAGCTAGAGGCCGATTTTTATCCGTATTATGTTGATTTTCGGTGTTTTTGAGTAAAAATTAACTCATAGGTTTATTTTAGTCCAATTTGTGTAAATTGTGACTCTCTACAATCTGGTTAAATTCCGCTCCCCACAACCACTCCTTGAACGAGACAAACATGCATAAACCCAACATCCACGATTACTCTCAGTTCTACATCGACGGCGCTTGGGTTCAACCGCTGAAGTCCACCCCGATGCAGGTCATCAACCCCGCCACCGAGCAGGTGGTCGGTACGATCAGCATCGGCACCGCGCTGGACGTTGACCGCGCCGTGAAAGCTGCGCGCAAAGCTTTTGCCAAACAGTCTGTTATGCCGGTGGCGCAGCGTCAGGAGCTGCTCCAATCGATCATCGCCATCTACAAGCGCCGTATGGACGATGTGGCGATGGCGATCTCGCAGGAGATGGGTGCGCCGCTGGAGAAGCTGGCCAAGCGAGCGCAGGCTCCGGCGGGCTTGGGGCACTTCATCGTCGCTTCCAAAGTCCTGGCGGAATTCGAGTTTGAACGCATGCAGAAAACCACGCGCATCGTGCGCGAGCCCGTGGGCGTGTGTGCGCTCATTACGCCGTGGAACTGGCCGATGAACCAGATGACCTGCAAGATCGCCCCTGCGCTCGCAACAGGTTGCACCATGGTCTTGAAGCCCAGCGAGCTGGCCCCCTTAAGCGCCCACATCCTGGCTGAAATCCTGCACGAAGCAGGCGTGCCTGCGGGCGTGTTCAACTTGGTCGATGGCGATGGCCCCGGCGTGGGTGCGGCATTGTCCAGCCACCCCGAGGTGGACATGGTGTCGTTCACCGGTTCGACCCGCGCAGGCATCGCCGTGCAAGTTGCAGCGGCGCAAACCATCAAGAAGGTTGCTCTGGAATTGGGTGGCAAATCTGCCAACATCATCACCGATGATGCTGATTTGGCCGCGGCAGTGAAGCACGGCGTGATGAGCATGATGAACAACACTGGCCAAAGCTGCAATGCCCCCAGCCGCATGCTGGTGCCCGCCACCAAACTGGCCGAGGCCGAGGCGATTGCCGCTGCCACAGTTCAAAAAATCAAGGTGGGCGACCCGGCGAATGCTGAGACCAGCATGGGCCCCGTCGCCAACAGCGCGCAGTTTAGCCGCGTGCAGGCGATGATCGCACGCGGCGTGGCTGAAGGTGCCAAAGTGGTCGCTGGCGGCCCTGGTCTGCCCGATGGCATCACGTCGGGTTACTTCATCAAGCCGACTATCTTCAGCAATGTCACCAATCAGATGGACATCGCCCGCCAGGAAATTTTTGGCCCTGTGCTGGTGATGATTCCGTACAGCGGCGGCATCGACGAAGCCGTCGCCATCGCCAATGACACGCCCTACGGCTTGTCCGGCTACGTCTACGCCGCCACGCCCGCAGCCGCAGGTGTCATCGCCGCACGCCTGCGCACCGGCAACGTGCACTTGAATGGCGCGGGAGGCGACAACGCCGCCCCCTTTGGCGGCTACAAACAAAGCGGCAATGGCCGCGAGTGGGGCGCGTTGGGCTTTGAGGAGTTTTTAGAAACCAAGGCGGTGTTCAATCCGCCAGCGCCTGTGGTGGCCTAGAGAGGACACCGCAGTTTCTGGGCCCGCTTCTGTGTTCTTGGGCCTTTTCTCTGGCGGTCTAAGTCGGGTATTTTGAGTCGCTACGATGCCTTTGCTGGCGGCCACAGTCGGGACGTGTGCATTAGCACCAGCACCCAAACTGTTTCGCGCTCAACTTCGTAAGCCAAGCGATAACTGGGGTGCACGATTAGCTCTCGCGTGCCTGCAATCGTGCCGGGTCGCCCCAGTTGTGGATGCGCTGCCAGCCGTGCCGCTGCATCGCTGAACAGCTCGTCCATTCGCGCCGCCGCGCCAGGGTTGTCGGCAGCGATGTAGTCCCAGATATCTTCGCGATCTTGCAGCGCCTCAGGCGTCCAGACGACTCTCAAACCTGGCTTGCCGTGGCGGCTCTGCGTGCCGCGAACTCGGCCTCAACTTCGTCGTTGGGACGGCCCAAACCGGCCCGCATTGATGATCGACCAAGATCGACTTTACGACGCAAGAAGTCGTCATACTCTCGCGCATCCTGCTGCCGCTGCACAAACTCGCGCATCAGCTCACGCATAACCTGCGACGCAGGCCGGTGCGTCGCCTCGGTCTCAGCCATGAAGCTGGCTCGCAGCTCCGGTTCCAGTTTCAGGGTGAAGACAGCTTCTTTCGACATAGTGTGCGACCCTTCCAAACGTTCGTACCAAGTATATACGTTTGCAGTACTTCCTGAAATGTGCGTGGAGAGGAGGGTCGCCATCTGCTTCAATCGTCGTAGTGCCCCCGACACGCAATCACATCAAAGTCTGCATCATCCACCGCGTAGACCAGGCGATGCGTGTCATCAATCCGCCTCGACCAGTAGCCTGCCAAGTTACCCAGCAGCGGCTCCGGCTTGCCAATGCCAGCGAAGGGCTCGCGTCTCGCGGCCTCGATCAACAGATTGATACGCTTTAACGTCTTTTTGTCCTGCCCTTGCCAATAAACGTAGTCTGCGCATGCAGCAGGCGTGAAGCGAATCGAGCGCGTCACTTTTCAAGCGCCAGAATCACACCTTCACCAATTCGCGCCGTACTGCTTTGCCCGCCTTGTGCTGCGCGATGGATTTGGCCAGATGCGCTGCATTGGCTGGGGTTGAAAGCAGGTGCATGGTTTCCATGATGCTTTGGTAGTGGTCAAACGACATCACCACCGCATCAGCCCCGTCACGACGACTGATCACCGTCACGTCGGCATCGTCATGCACCGCGTCTAGGACGGCTTTCAACGAACTGCGGGCTTCGGAATAGGTGACGATTCGCATTTTGGAGTTTTCGTAGACGGGTCGACTTGTACCGGAATTGGTGCAAGTATAGCCTGTCACCCCCGTCAATAACTCAACCTCTCAGGCCGAATCTCCTGCAATATCGTCGTGGCAATCTCTTCGATGGATTTGGTGGTGGTCGACAGCCAGCGGATACCGGCGCGGCGCATCATGGTTTCGGCCTCGCTGACCTCCATGCGGCAGTTGTCCAGGGCGGCGTATTTGGAGTTGGGGCGGCGCTCGTTGCGGATTTCGCTCAGGCGCTCGGGCAAGATGGTCAGGCCGAAAATTTTGGCTTTGTGCGGCACCAGGGCGGGGGGCAGGTGCTGACGCTCGAAGTCTTCGGGGATCAGCGGGTAGTTCGAAGCTTTGAGGCCGTATTGCATGGCCAGGTATAGCGAGGTGGGCGTTTTGCCGCTTCGGCTCACACCGACAAGAATCACGTCGGATTTTTCCAGGTCGCGGTTGGATTGCCCGTCATCATGCGCCAGTGAGAAATCGATGGCCTGAATCCGGTCGTGGTACTGCTTACTTTTGCTGACATCGCTGAAGCGGCCAATGCGGTGGTTGGATTTGATCTGCAGCTCGGTCTCCAGCGGCAGCACAAAGGTGCCGAACATGTCCAACAGCATGCCCTGGCAGCCGCCCGTCACCACGGCCAGAATTTCCACGTTGACCAAGGTGCTGAACACGATGGGCTTGCTGCCATCGACCACGGCCGCGTGATTGATCTGGCGCACGGCTTGGTGTGCCTTGTCGGCGGTGTCGATAAAGGGCAGGCGGATGTGGCGCGCGTCCAGCTCAAACTGCGCCAATATGGCGTTGCCAAAGGTCTCGGCGGTGATGCCAGTGCCGTCTGATATGAAGAACACGGAACGTTTGGTCATGCTGTCGCCTTTGTCATGTTGATCGGCCCCTCTACAATGATTTCAATGATTTGCAAACTACCTGCATTGTCTATGCCACGCCGCACCCTTCCAAAAGCAACAACACGCCGTGCCGCGCTGGCCCCCCAGTTTTTTACCTCTGGAGCTTTCCCATGTCTGCACTGTTCAACCCGACCGACCTGGTCGTACCGTTTGAGAACC
>JANNFW010000591.1:0-3792 GCA_031380235.1 Rhodoferax sp.
CTTGAGCGAGCACGGCATCTACACCAAAGAGCGGCGCATTGACCTGTATGCCGCGCGCTGGATTGCCGACAACCGCACCGTGCTGCAACGCGACCCCACCCAGTCGGGCTACTTTCGCAGCATGTGGATTCGTTTCTTCGAAGCACTGGGCCGCATGTGCTACGACGCCAGCGACCAGATCATCTCGCTGTATGAAGCCAACCGCCTGCGCCAGGTACACGATGGCGCGCGCGCCGAGCGCACCAGCAACATCGCGAATGGCATCGATATCGTGCGCTTTGGGGCCTTGCGCGCGCTGCGCACCGAGGCCATCCCACCCGTCATGTGTTTGATTGGCCGCGTGGTGCCCATCAAAGACATCAAAACCTACATCCGCGCCACCCGCGTCTGCGCCAACCGCCGCCCGGACATTGAAGCTTGGATCGCCGGGCCGGAAGAAGAGAGCCCCGACTACGTGATCGAATGCAAAGAGCTGGTCAAAAGTCTGGGCCTGGAAAACAACGTCAAGTTTTTGGGGTTTCAGAAGTTGACGGAGCTGCTGCCCAAAATTGGCTTGATGGTGCTGTCGTCCATCAGCGAAGCGCTGCCCCTCGTCATCTTGGAAGGCTATGCAGCCGGCGTGCCCACAGTGAGCACCGACGTAGGCTCGTGCCGCCAGCTCATCTACGGTCTCACGGAGGAAGATCAAGCACTGGGCGCTTCAGGTGCTGTAGTGGGCATTGCCGATGCGCAGGCGCTGGCCGAAGCATCGCTGCACTTTTTGTCAAATCCGCAGGCCTGGCACAAAGCGGCGCAGGCGGGCATTCTGCGGGTGGAGCGCTACTACACGCACCCCATCATGTTCGCGCGCTACCGGGCGGTGTATGAGCAAGCCTTGAAGGGGCCCACGGTCACGATTGGCTACACCCCACCGACCGCAGACGATCTGCAAGATGGCTCACCCGACCTGGCGGCGCAATGCCCAGTCAGCCACTTGGTGGACGAGGCACAGGACACGTCAATGCTGACTCGCCCTCTAGACTTGAGGATCTGAGAATCTAAGCATGGCAGGCATTGGCTTCGAACTGCGAAAAATCCTCAACCGCGACAGCTACTTCGCATTGGTGCGCGCTTACGCCTATGCGGGCCTGATCAGCTCAGGGCCTTGGATTCTGTCGATCTTGGGCCTCGTGGCGATTGGTCTGCTGTCGGTCAATGTGGTAGCCCCCAACATTCTGGTGACGCAGTTTCAGGTCTCGGTCACCTACCTCATCATGGGCTCGCTGATTGGCACCGGCGTGCTTCAGCTATCGTTCACACGCTGGGTTTCAGACCGTATTTTTGAGCACAAAAAAGACATCATCGTGCCCAATTTTGCCGGAGCGCTGCTGGTCACCAACGCGGTGGCGGGCAGCCTTGCCATCCTGCTGGTGTGCGTGTCGTTTGATGAGACCAGCGTTGCATACCGCGTGCTGATGGTGGCCGGCTTCGTCACCATGTGCGATGTCTGGATTGCCACCATTTTCATGAGCGGACTGAAGTTCTACAAAACCATTGTGGCGCTGTTTGGCGGCGGCTATGCCATCTCGGTGGTGCTGGCGCTGCTGCTGCGCACTTATGGACTGGAGGGCCTGCTGGCGGGGTACCTGGTTGGGCAGTTGCTGATGCTGATGGGCATGATCTTCATCATCCTGCGCAGCTTCCCAGCCCGCCAATTGATCGCCTTCGACTGCTTTCGCAAGGGCGCCATGTACCCCAGCCTGATGGCGGTGGGTTTCTTGTTCAACTTTGCAGTGTGGGCCGACAAAATCATTTTCTGGATCGCCCCCGAAACCAGCCAGAACGTCATCGGCCTGCTGCGCGCCAGCGTCATTTACGACATGCCGGTGTTCCTCGCCTACCTGGGCATCATCCCTGGTATGGCCGTTTTTCTGGTGCGGTTTGAGACCGACTTCGTCGAGTGGTACGACAAGTTCTACAACGCAGTACGCGCCGGTGGGTCGCTCGAAGAAATCGCCCGTATGCGCGATGAAATGGTCGACTCGGTGCGCCAGGGACTGTTCGACATCATCAAGATGCAGACGCTCGCCGTGCTGCTCTTGGTCGTCTTCGCACCCGCAATTTTTGAGAAACTGTCAATCAGCGCCTTGTACCTGCCGCTGTTTTACGTCGATGCCGTCGCGGCCAGCCTGCAAGTGGCGCTCTTGGCGGTGATGAACGTGTTCTTCTACCTCGACAAGCGCCGCGAAGTGCTGCACACAATGATCCTGCTCTCGGTCTTGAACGTCGGCCTGTCCATCGTCTCACTCCAACTCGGCGCCGTCTACTACGGCTACGGCTTCGCCCTGGCCATGCTGATCACCCTGCTGTTCGCGCTCAGACGCATGGAGCACAAGCTAGGGCGGTTGGAGTATGAGACGTTCATGCTGCAGTAGGCTGTAACCGCATTTCAAGGTCATTGAGCAATTTTTAAAGAAAAATTAACCTGCAAGTTGATTTTTCTCTCCATAAGCCATTTCAAGCTATTTTATGAATGAAATTCAGCTCTAGCTCTCGAATAATATGCATAATAAGCTATATTATAAATAGCAATTTGATTCCCATCAACGCGACGGTTTCACTGCATACCGAGGCTTCGATTTCACACCGACCATCGGGATGGTTGACCACCGATTCCATGTCGCGAACATTGCGCAGACCAACGCAGTCTCAATTTCGACAGCCTGTCGCGTGGTTCTGAAGTTTGTCTGAATATGCTTGATACTTGTCTGAATGCAAACTGATTTTTTTCCATTCGTCGTGGAAGATAGGCTTCTTTTGAACAAGGAGTTGATTTGATGTCAAGCTGTCTTTTAGTGATCGACGCGCAAGAGTCGTTTCGTCACCGCCCCTACTTTACTGCCGCCGATCTGCCCGCCTACCTCGCCGCGCAAAACGCCCTGATTGAAGGCTGCGTCGCGCAGGGCGTGCCCATCGTGCGCATCTTCCATGTGGATGGCCCTGCGGCAGCCAGCAACGCGTTTGCGATGGAGTCGGGCCACATCAAACCCATTCTCGGTTTGGCTGACTTTGCAGCGGCGGCGACGTTCCACAAAAACCGTCACAGCGCGCTGGTGGGCACGGCGCTTGGTGTGTGGTTGACGCAAAACCAGGTCAGCAACATCATCGTCAGCGGCATTCGCACCGAGCAATGCTGCGAGACCACCACGCGCCACGCGTCAGACCTGGGCTATCAAGTCGACTACGTGGTCGACGCGACGCTGACGTGGGACATGGCGCAGTCTGATGGCTCGACCCTGCGGGCCGCTGACCTCAAAATGCGCACCGCCACGGTGCTGCAAGACCGCTTTGCCCAAGTTTGCTCAGTGCAAGCGGCCTTGGCAAGCCACCCCGCATCCACCCAGCATGTGTTCAAACCCTCGGGTCGCGCATGACACCAAAACGGCCAGCCATCCACGTATTGTTCGCCCTGCTGCCCGACAGTCTGGCGCTGGATTGGGCTGGCCCCGCTGAGGCTTTGCGCATCGCCAATCAAGCGGTTGTTGCCACGGGTCTGCCCGAGCGGTTTGTGCTGCGCTTTTGTGGGCCGCTTGCAGATTGCACCAGCTCGGTGGGCCTGAAAATCACCGGGCTGGAGCCACTGCCAGATGACTTTCATGCACCCACTTGGGTGGTGCTGGTGGGCATGCCGGGCACGGCAATTTCAGTCGCAAATCCGCCTGCGCGCGCCTTGCTGCATTGGCTGCGCGGGCTGCGCTTGCACAGCGGGCAGCTCGAATTGGTAACGATCTGCGCAGGCTCATTGTTGGCGGC